>NZ_JBXMTI010000029.1:0-15429 GCF_057083605.1 Candidatus Villigracilis sp.
GGGGCTTAGCCCCCGACTGAGCGTTATTAGAACTCTATCTCCCCGATCTGTTCAAAATTAATATCGAACAATTCCTTGGCTTCGGTCTCGAGTTCGGCATCCAGCGCGTCACCTGCGCGGACTCCGCGATTGCAATACGATCTATAGGGGCAGTAACTGCATTTCGCGACCTCATCAGTTTTCGGGAAGGATGAGGCGGTTGTGATCTCATCTGCCAGTTTTGTAAGCGCATCCCAATCCCGTTTGAATTGATCTGCTTTGTAAATGAATCGTGCGGGTTCATTTGGAAAATCGGCGAACCAATAGATCATCTCGATCTGCTCGGGGCGGATCGCCTTGCCGTCATTGAGATGTGCGCCAGCCTGCACCAGCAATGCGCGATAGACCCGCGTCTGCCAGCGGATGGCGAGCCATTCCGTCCTTGGGCGCCTGCGATAGGTCTTCCAATCGTAGATGTAAATTTTATCCTTATCGAAGGCGATCAGATCATATTTGGCGACGAGGCGAAATTTGCCGAGCGGCGCAGAAAGGGTGACTTCGGTCTTTAGACCTGACAGGTCTTTTGAACTCATAAAATTATCCCACCAGCGCTGCAGGTTATCTGTATTGGCTAATTTGCCAATTTGCTCCACGGGAATGCCGACGAAATATTGTTGAACAAGGCGATGAAAATATTCACCCTCTTTTTGATGCTTCTCATTTTCAAGCGCAGGCTCGGTTTCGATGGCGGGATACGCCAATTGTTGAAGATAGCGAAGTTCGAACCTGCGCATGCAATCGTTGTAATCTTGAAGAGAAGTTTGGCTGAGAGTGGTCAGTTGAATGGGCATGCCCCTATTTTGCCACAGAATATTGTGCCTATGCTATACTTCGAAAAAAATTTTGGAGTTTTAAATGGGACAGGATTCACAGGTAGCCGTATTCATCGACTATGACAACATTGAAATAAGTGTGGAAGAAGCCTTCGGCAAAAGCGCCGATGTGGATTGGAACCGCATTTTCAACTATGCTTCACAAATGGGACGGGTGGTCTTGCGCCGCGCCTACGCCGATTGGGCTGAGGCCGCCAGCAAGCAGCGTCAATTGTTGAGCCTGGGCGTGGAGTTGATCCACGTCAACAGCAAGCGTGGAAAGAATGCCGCGGATATTCGCATTGTGATCGATGCGCTGGAATTGTTCTACGGTGAGAAAAGTTCTTTCACACACATCCTGTTGGTTTCGGGGGATGGCGATTTTACGGAATTGGTGCATCGCATGCGCGCGCATGGCAAAACTGTGATCGGCATGGGCATCAGCGGCACCAGCGCCGATTATCTCGTCAATGCCTGCGATAAATTTGTCTTTTATGATAAATGGCAGGGCGTGAATAAATTCAAGAAACAGGGCAATGGAAGCGGACAAAATCAGCCCGCAGTGAAACAGAGTAGTAATCAACCTACGCTAAAGCAAAATGCTGCATCGTTCGTGCGCCCAAACCCACCAGCACCGATTTCCCCTGAAAAGAAACTTGAGCGCTATTTGAATATTCTTTCAACGCACAAGATTCGCATGGCGCCTACCACGCATCGCCCGTTGATCATTTACAAAGTCTATGAGATCGTGAAGGCGAATCCCGATTTCACCTTCAATGAATTAAAGGAATTTGCCGAGGTGTATTTTTCGAACGCAACGCCCAGGATCGATGCACAACTTGTGCTGGATACCCTTCATCAACTATTCCATACCTTTTGCTTCGAGTTCGATACCGATACAAGCGAGCGCATTTGGAACCGCAGGATGTGGCTGCCTGAAGATGTGCAAAGCGCCGCAGACCTGCTTGATAAATGCGACCAGAAGATTCTGCAAATGCTGGTCAATGACCTTGGCGCCAACGAAAAACTGGATGAGGAAATTGCCGCGCAAGTCTTATATGGCGGCGCACGCAGCCCCAAAGTACTCGATCATATCCGGGACTTAATCAGTGTCGAGAATCAGGTATAATCCCGAACATGATTTACGAATTTCGTGCAGGCAAATCCCCATTGATCATCGGTGTGCGTGGCTTCATCAACGCAGGGCATCCTCGAATCGCGCCTGTACGCTGAAAGCATTATCTCAACTTTCATACGCCGCAGGTTGCCTGCGGCGTTTTTGTTTAAGTCATCGTACCGCGACATTTATGTCGCAATACAGAAAAACGGAAAATACCATGATCCAAATTCAACTCTCAAACATCACCCTCGTCCTCGGCGCAAGACGCATCTTTGAAAACCTCAATTGGGAAATCCACCGCGGGCAAAAGATCGGCTTGATCGGTGCGAATGGCGCGGGGAAGTCTTCCCTCTTCAAGTTAATCGAAGGCCAATATTCCCCAGAAATGGGCGGATCGATCACCCGCGCCCGCCTCATCACAACGGGATACCTGTCTCAACAACCCGAGCTTGACTCTTCGCTGACAGCGTTTGCAGCCGCGCTCGCAGGCAATCCGCGGGTGGCAGAAGTTCATGCTGAATTGGAATATGTGGAAAAAAGCCTGGGCGATGTGGAAGTCTATGGCAATGAAAAGAAGTTACAGCGCGCCCTTGAACATCAGCACAAGCTTATCGAAGAATACCAATCCTTCGGTGGTGACTCATATCCGGGGCGCGTTCGTGAACTACTGCTCGGGCTGGGACTCGCTGAAAGTGAATTGACCAAGCCCCTGTCGGTGTTGAGCGGCGGGCAGAAAAAACTGGTTGGGTTGGCGCGCCTATTGCTTATCCACCCTGATGTTTTGCTTTTGGACGAGCCTGATAATCATCTTGATCTGCCTGGAAAAATGTATCTTGAAAAACTCATCCGCGAATACGAGGGGACAGTGGTTATCATTTCGCATGACCGTTATTTGCTGGACGCTGCCATCACGCATATTGCCGAACTCGAAGACGGCAAAATGACTGTGTTCGAAGGTGACTACACTTCTTTTATTGCTGATAAAGAAATGCGGCTGGCTCGGCAGGAGGAAATGTTCCACGCGCAACAACATACCATCAAGCGCCTTGAGGCCGCTATAAAGCGTTTGGCAATCTGGGGCAAGGTCTATGATAACGAAGACCTTGCACGAAAATCAAAGAGCATGCAAAAGCGGTTGGATAAGATGGACAAGGTTGAGAAGCCTGTCACCGAGCGCAAGCGGATGGATTTGCGACTCAATGGCTGGCGTGGCTCCAATAAAGTTTTGGAGCTTGCCGAGGTCTCCAAGTCATTTGGGTCAAAGATAGTGCTTTCAAATCTCAACGAAATTATTCGGCATGGTGAGCGTGTAGGGTTGATCGGTCCGAACGGTGCAGGAAAATCTGTCCTGCTGCGTATGATCCTCGGGCAGGAACAACCTGATGCTGGCGAAATCAAAATTGGCCCAAGCATTTCCATCGGGCATTACGCGCAGGAACATGAGACTCTGGATTTCAATCAAACTGTTTTGGATGCTGTCCGTTATGCGGGCAAGATGAGTGAATCACGAGCGACTGCTTTTCTGCTGCATTATTTGTTCACATATAAACAAGTCTCACAAAAGATCAGCGAGCTTTCTGGCGGTGAACGCAGCAGGCTTCAATTGGCTTTGGTCGTTCTCTCAGGTGCAAATTTCCTCCTACTGGATGAACCCACCAACAACCTCGATATCGCCTCTGCCGAAGTGCTGGAACAGGCATTGGAGGATTTTGAGGGTACGGTGCTCGTTATTTCTCATGACCGTTACTTCCTTGACCGTACGGTGGAGAGATTATTGGTTATTGAGGATGGCCAACTCAGGGAATATCAAGGCGGCTATAGCGAATATCTTGAAAAGAAAGGAGCATAAGATGTCATGCGATCCTCAATGATAAAGATTTCATTTTTTCCAAATCTATGGGAATTCTCATCATAATGAAAAACGTTCTCGGATTTACTGTAACCAGATTGCTTGGATATTTTTGATGAGGCATATAATACGGTAAAAATCTGCAGGGCAGGTGATTTCACGAGTCTTGGGCAACTTGGGGATGTTGGAGGAATTGCAATGGGCCTTTTTTCTACGGCCACAAGCGTGCCCTAGGGCAGATCAGAGATTTTGTCCAAGTCCCATAGTTTCAGGTTGTCAAAGTTTACAGAAACAGCAAGCCGGGTATCTCTGAGCAAGCGGAAAGATGCAACCCATACCTGTGATTCAACGGATGGGCTGGTTCTACAGTTGCCTAAATATGTGAGTGGGTCATTGTTAAAATACACAGCACATTGAGTGCCTCGCATAATGATCGTCACAGGGATGTGCTCAGGTGGAAAATGCTCGTATATGCCAGCCATAGATTTCCAGTTATCCAGAACACCCCAATGAAACATCCAATGTCTATTATTGGATAAATCGATGGCGACGCTTTCGCCTGCGAATTGATCAAATTGGAATCGCACGGTATCTTCTGGCTGGCCGTGGTCAAACCTAAGTTCCAAAGTCAAAACAAAATTTTTGCGGTTCAACTTTGGATGATATAGGATCGAATCCCTGATTCTCTCAGGCAACTTCAGAAATAACATTCCATCCTGTATTTCAGGTTTAAGGGGCAGGATAATCCCAGACATAACATTGATCCATCTTCGATCCAGTGAGAAGTCGTCCTGAAAATCAGGCTTACGATTTGATACTGCCGCAAGAATAGGGTCTGCAAATTCTGTTACCCATAATGGAATAGGCTCTGCAATCGGATAATCTGGAAAAGGAGTGGGAATCGCTGTGCGGGTCGGTGCCTGGGTCACTGTCCGCGTTTCAGTTGGTGATTGTGTCGGCGGCGTGGCAGTGGAAATTGGCTGCGGAAGATCACCCACGATACAAGCTAGTGTAAAAATAATCGTAACTATAAAGAGAAATAAGGCTTTGTTATGTTTCATCTCAACTTTCATTTTAGCATTCAGCTCATGAAATACAAAATGACATTTCACGGATTTTACTCATATAGTAGAAGGCACAAAAAGGAGAAATCCACCACACTAGCATTATCCACAGTACGTAGTACAATGAACTTAGATCAGAGTTCGTAAATTTTGTTTTGCCGTATATGGGGAGATGAATTATCGCTTCTAAACAAAATCATGAAGCTCCCATTGATTGGAAATACCCAAAAAGAACCACCCTAGGAAAATGCATTGAAGCGTTTAAGAAAGATAAGGATAATTACATGATAATGAACAGAGCGATCTTCGAAGAAAAATGGAAAATAATCCGAGAGCAGATCAACGGCAAGTGGAGTTTGATGGTCGAGTACGACCTGAATAAAGTGGACAAGGCAGAAGTGAAGCTGGATAAATTCGTCACCATGCTGCAAGTCAAATATGGATATACCCGTCAGAAAGCCAGAGAGGAAATTGCAAAGCTTTGGGCGGAGTACGAAGCCAGCAACAAAAGTAAGGCATAACAATACAAGGAGCAACACAATTGAACGCAACAGCAGTCAAGATCAAAGTTAAGCGGCCATCTAAAGGGTTGGCCCGCCATAACCGAAAAATGAAACAGGAAGCTCGTAAAAATAGCGTCCCAGGCACTGAAGTGAAAAAGAATAAACGTCCCACACAAACAACGAAATAGTGAACGAATCAAAAATCGGAACAGTTTGTTCCGATTTTTGATTCAGATAAATGGACACTTTCAATCATAAAGATGTGTTTACTCCACAATCACCCAATCACTCCCACTCCTTCCAAAGACTTCGGAGGAATACATCTCCTCGGCTTTAGCTGGCGGGACAATGAACGTGCCGGGAGTGGTTGCGCGGGCTACATAGGTGTATTCGTAAACGCCATCCCAAAGTAAAGAAGTGAATGCTTCAGCGCGATCATCGCGCATGTTTTGATGCTCATACCATGGGCCCCACCACCACCACCTATAACGATAATCAGGGCTGGCTGGGTCTTGCGGAATATTCTCTGAAACCGCGAGCGCCGGGTTGACAATTTCCAGCCCAGCCGGAAGCGGGTCAACCAACGCGACATGATAGCGGCGGTTATCAGCCACCATTGTGATGTTAACTTGTACACGCGTGCCAGCTTTGATGTGCCAAACGCCATCACTATCCTGATATACATCCTCGGGATCATCCAAGGATTCATAGCGACGCTGAACAACAAAGCCCATATCCAGGGGATCGAGGTTCAAGTCGGTGGGAGCATATTGCAGACCAAGCCGGTAGTAGAGTCTACCTGGGCCATCTTTGCCTAGAATTAAATCTTGTGTTCCGCCGCCAGCCGATGTTTCGGAGAGCACGTAATTCATCGGGATGAGTGTTTCGTAAATATCCGAGGTGCGTCCGATGAATTCATTGCTGCCAGCGTAGGTATCTCCCAGCCAGATGCGCGCCACGAAGTCTGGCGTCTGCGATTCGTATGTTTTGAAGTAACGGTCGAGGGTCAGCAGAACGAAGACATTTTCCTGCGTGTTTTCCCAGCGACCTTTGCTGCGGTGTGCCAGCAGGCCATTGACCAGCTTGGGTATCAAGTCGCTTTGCGGGTTATCCTCGATCAACGCATCCAATAGGATCGCGTCGGTGCGGCGGTTGGAACTGAGCAGTAGATAAGTCTGGTCACTGTAATCAGTGATGAAGTTGGCCGCGCCGGCTGTTTCAACCACATGATTATTTACATAGAGTCGAATGGCGTCCAGTTGGCTATTGTCATCGATCACAGGCCATAGCCAGCCGATGGCCTCCATCGAAAGATTCTCCAGCCCAGCCTCATTCAAAAGTTTTTCAGCTTTCTGAGAATCGCGGTCACCCATCAAATTGCGAACGTAGAGCGCATACGCGCTGAGTGTCCAGCGAGTGTCCGGGGTATACCAGGCTGGGTAATGACTTTCGATATCCTTCAAGTAAGCCAGTGAATTCTGCTGCATCTCAACTGGGACATCAAAGCTTTTTTGCTCGGCACGGAATAAAGCGTGAGTTACATGGATGGTGTTGAATGGAATCGATTCGAATCCGCGCCGCCAATATGGGAATCCACCGTCGAAGTTTTGCAATCCTTGCAGTCGCTCAATGTCGCGGCGGACAGCTGATTCCATTTCAGTGGGTGATGGCAACCCGTCAGCTTTGAAGGCTGTCAGCGCATCGCGCAGGGAGGCCACAGCCAGAATCCGCGAGGCCAATTGCTCGGAGCATTCATAGGGATAGGACACCAGATACAACACAGCATCGGTTAACGCCTGCAATGCAGTTGATGATGTGGTGATCTCCAACCCGCCATATTGTGGGAATACATCGGAGGGATACAGCACAGGTTGTGCAATTATGCCTTCGTCGATAACGCCATAAGTCGCAAAGGCCTCACTGGTGGCCGGGGTGTAGACTGGCAATTCGACGGTTGCAGCATCGGCATAATTCCCTGATGCAGCCGCGACCTGCACACGGACAATGCCCGCCATGATCGTAGCCGCTGGGAAGCGCACCTCCACCCGGTCATGGGCTGGGACGGTCACACGCAAGCCAGTGTTTTCAAGTTCTAGATTTGTGGCTTGAGCCACAACATCCACAGTCATCGGCAGGTCGGTTTGGTTTTGCAGCACAACCGGCAATTCGAATTTGTCGCCAAAGTTGAGGAAGCGCGGCGCGGATGGACGCACCATAAGCGGCAGCCTTGCAGTGATGTTTGACTCACCCATGCCGAATTGACTTCCCTTATTATCAACCGCCACAACCATGATCCGATAGCGGGTGAGGTTATCCGGTAATTTGATCAATACACGTGCCTCTCCATTAGACCCGGTCCGCACGGTGGGAGCAAAAGTGGCTAACGGATTAAAGTCGGAACGCACATCAATGGGTGCTGTTGCGGCCCTATAACCATCCTGCCCCGCCTCTTCAACCGAAGCTGGCGCTTCCGTTGCTGCTGGTGCTGCTCCGCCCAGACCACCGAGCAGGTCTGCAAATTGATTGGCTTCTCGGGCCAGTGCCTGTGTGCTTTGCGGATCGGCCAGGATAATACTGCTGCGACCATAAAAGCTTGTTAGATATGAAGGGCGATCTGCATAGAAAACCGTTAACGGGTCGCGTAGTTGATAATTGGTCAATGCCAGGATGGCTTCATCCACCACCACAACTGCCAGTTCAGCATCAGATACCGGTACACCGTGAGCGTCTTTCACCATGACGGTCAACGCAGTTTCTCCGCCCGGTTCCAATTCATTCTCGTCGGGAGTTACCTGCAAGGATAGTGTTCGTTGAAGGGGAGGAATGCTGAGGTTTAATTGCCCACTGGCATAAGCGGGACGCGGCGGCGCATTCTCAAGCAACTCACCCTGATCATCGGCACGAGGAGCGGAGCCGACCAGATCAACCTGGATGTTCAGATTGGGGATATGCTCCTCTTCAATCGGTACTTTAAGCGTGATGGAACCATCCTCAATTTGGAAGCGTGTGGTGTACAGAATGCCATTGCAGCTGACGGTAAGCATTCCTTCGGCTGGGCTGAATGGCGATTGCACAAGGATCTCTGCCGTATCACCGGGTTGATAGTTTTCCTTGTCCGGGATGAGTGTGACTTTTTCCTGTTCCACTTTGCGTGATGGAGGCTGCTCTCCGCCGCTGACCCAACGTGTGAAGCGGCTTTGGTTCTTACGACCCAACTCATCTGTCACAAGGGCCGTGATCTGATAGCTTCCACCGAGATGAGTCTCAAAGGAACAGGTGGCAGGCTCGGGCGCGGAAAGAAGCGAGCAAGTTTGAATGTCACCCACTTGCTCCACCCAAATCCCATCCTTGAACTTCCAATCCAATCTACCCGCTGTGATCTCAACTGGTCTGTTTTCAACGGGATTGCCATCCAGATCGGTGACGATGAAATCCACCTTGAGAGGTGTGCCGCGCCCGACAAAGTACCGCTCGCTTCGTAGGCCGATATATAGTTCAGCGGGATGAACCAGGAGAGTGGTTGTGCTGCTCCAAGCCTGACGGTTGACATCCATCACGGTGGCTTGTGTGACCACACTTTTCGGTTGAGGGTCTCTGGCCGGGTCACCCTGCTGTTTGAAATCGAGCCCCAGATAATGTGTGCCCGAGGCATCCGTCTTACCGATGAAACTTTGTGTTTGGGTTTCACCACCGTTGCCTGGATATTCAAAATCATAATAGAACCACCACGGTTGCCAATTGCCAAAAGTGAAGTCCGGCCAGTTGGGTGGGGAATATGTGCCCGGAGAAGTTGTCACCTGCCAGGTGACATCCGCATTGGGCAGGCTGCCACCGGCATAATATTTCGCTTCCACTGCCAATGTGGCATGGTCGCCAGCAAAATACGGGCCGCTGGTTTCATTACGCGCTGCCACCTCAAACTCAGGCCGCCGAAATTCCTGTATCTGAAATTGATGATAAAACTGGATTCCATCCAGCCCGCCTATATCGCCTTCAGCGGTTAAATAAAGCTGGGCATTCCCAAGATTGGTAGCCTCTGGAATAGTAAATACAAAATCAAAGCCGCCCAAGGCATTTACATCCGTGCGCCCATTGCTGAGAGCATTTCCAAACGGATCATTGACCTGATAACTGATTGAGCGTAGACCACTGCCTACCAGCTCAACATCACCATTCTGTCTACCGCCAATTCGCCGCAGCCAGCCTTTGATGTGTACCTCTTCACCGGGGCGGTACATTTGACGGTCATCGAAAACATACCAACTTAGCGTGTCATTGGGTAGGCTGGCGACCCAGGGATCATCGTACCAGGCATAAGTTGAGCGCGGCAGGATAGCCCGGTCATCGCCCCGCTTTGCTACAAGATATGTTGCACCAGAGGGGATGTCAAATCTTGCAATGCCATCAGCCCCGGTTAAAACTGTTGCGCCTCCACTATCAGATTCAATACTTACGCCAGCCAATGGCCCACCATTTTTGAGGTCTGTGGCCCAGGCCACCATTTCACTATGGTCGTTGTAAGCATCCAAACCAATTTGTGTGATTTGTACCCAGGTGATGATCGTTTGCGAGTAGCGCCTCCACTTATCCTCTTCATTTTCAAAGACTCCCGGCAGGGGCGGCTCAACGATCACAACGAAATGACCAAAGTTTCCATCCATGTACGAGCTTAGGTTAATGTCAACTTGTGTTAAAGCATCGCTGGGAAGGTTTAGATCAAGCGATCTATTTGTAAGAAGTATGCCCGGCATCCTTGGCGGAGAATCAGTCCGCTGCCACTCTTGCAGATAATGTTTGTACGCGGGCCAATCGGTAGGCTGAACAGCATAGATCTGTAAATTGACTTTCTTGTAATTGATGGCATATACCGAATAAATGGCTTTTGAAACGGTCGGATCAAGGGTTAGAAAAGTCTGCCCGATATTCACCAGAACTGAGTCGGCTTTGCCTACTTTGAAAGCCAGGCGGGTATCCTTGCCCAATTGCTGGCCGAATATATCCTGTATCTTTCCAGATACTATAACCGTGTAGGTTGTTTGTCCTCTCGTCTCACCGCTGATTTCAATGGCGTTGCCATACACATTGGCAGATACGCCCGGTATTTCAGGCTCAACACGCAGCATATCCTCACTGTAAACATTCATATCCAAAGCGTTATTGAAACGGATGTAAAAAGGAGTCAACGGTGGGCAGCGGTCATCGTACCAGGAACAGCGATGTTCCTCGATCCGCAGTGGAGCATAAGTTGAAAAATAATAGGATTGAACTTCTGCGGTGGTCAGCGGCCCTTCGCTAGAGGGTGTTCCGGGCCCAACGGTTATGGAAACACCAGTTTCAGTTGGAAGGGATTGTGCGACCTTAAAGGCGAGCCATCGTCCTTCGGGCGCATCCTTCACCAATTGGCTGACTCGCTCATCATTATCAATATCGGTCTGGCTGGCTAATAAAATTTTCACAGACTCACTGCCCGCTGTCACCTGGATGGTTTCCAATACTGCTGTTGGGTTAATGCGTTGATCGAACAAAATAAAAAAGATGGGGTCTAACGGTTGCGGCGAAGAACTGTCTGGATGGCTCAGTACTATTTTGGGCGGCGGCGTTCTAAATGTCCATGTGACTGATTCAGCCAGTATCCCGCCAGTAACTGATTTTGTCCCAGATGGCACGGTCACGCGGTATTCGGTTGCCTTGGGCAGGCGGTCTATCAATTCGGAATCATATTCAAAAGTTAGGGTCTTGGTTCCGACCCAGCGCCATGTACCGGGCAGGGCTGGTTCGATTTGCACCGGCACATTTACAACGGCCAGATCACTCAGAGTCCCCAAAGGAACCATGGCTTGATTAAATGTAATGCTGACAAAAGGCGCGATTGGGATTTCCCCTTCCGGGGCGAATCGCAACACTTGAAGAGGACCCGCATCAACCGCCCCCGGAATTGGTTCTGTTTCGAGAGCCGGGAACGTCTCTTTGATGGTTTCGCCCGCGCGTGGCGGAGGCAGAATCTCCTGCGGCAGATTGAACTCAGTCTGTTGATCAGGAGCAGGCAGCAGGGCGGGCAGACGCGATAAGATCAATTCGATCTCTTGCGGTGAAAGAGGCTCCCCAGTTGCCAATGGCAATACTTCCACCACATCTGGCTGTGATTGTCCCTCACTCAGTTTGATGCTTATCCCATATTTGTCCTCCTGACTGCCAGCGTCCTCCTTCGTTGATGGTGGAGAACCCAGATTGATGGGAATGGAGGTCGTGTCTCCCGCGGTGAAAAGGCTAGGATAAAACCACTTTGACCACAAAACGAGCCCAATGCACAAGATCAACAAACTCCCAGCGAAGACAAGGCTGCGTTTGGAACTGAATATCTGCTTTCGATTATCGGTCATGAGACAAGCCCTCCTTTAAGAGTTATGGTACTACAAATCATGACGCTGCATTATTGAGCAAAGTTCCCTCACTGCAACCTCATGTTGGGTTGGGTAATCGCATTTGGATTTTTTATCCGCTAATCTTCACTAATCCTCGCGAATTCATATTCAGTTGGCGTAAATTCGCGGAGATTGGCGGATTCGATGGGCCAGGCGGTGCGGCATAACTTTGAGTAGTAAAATTGTCCCCAACCTCCATGCGCAAATGGTTGACCTTCTACCGCGATCTTGGGCTTCAACTCCTCGCGTTTTACCTGTTACTGATCATCCCGTTTCTGGTGACGCTGTTGGTATTTGACCGCCTGGTGGGGGAGAGAATTAGAAGTGATGTGGAAGCCAATGATATTGCGTTGGCGCGTGCGATTGCACTCGAAACAGATATTGCGATCAGCAATTCGCTGAAAACCGTGGAAGAACTTTCTTCTTATGCAAGCGTGATCGATGCAGAAGAGGCAAGTATGGAGGATATTTTTTCAATCGTATTGGGCACACGGTCGGACGTGAACTTGATATATCGCCTGGATGCAGATGGGATCATGTTGTATCACTATCCCACTGGCCCCAGTTCTACAGTGGGAGTTGATTTTTCCTTTCGCAGTTATTATCAAAACGCTTTGAATTCCACCTCTCCATTAATTTCAGAGGGACGCATTTCACCCACCACCAATCAGGCCGTTGCGACTGCGGTCATGCCCGTTCGTTCTGCAAACGGGGAATTCCTTGGGCTGGTTGGTACAAACATAAAATTGGAAAGCCTGAGCAACACCCTCTCTGCAATTGTCTCGGAGCATGAGAATGAAGAGGGATTTGAAGTGTTCATCCTTGATGCAAGCGGACAAGTCATAGCACACCCCGACCCTGCATTCTTATTAATACCTGCTACGGAAATACTGCCTGATGTTTATACACAAGCGCTGGAAGGAAATAGCGGCTCGATTGTGGAAACCGACCTCAATGATGAAGAACGTTTATATACTTACGCATCCATTCCCAGCGTGGATTGGGGTGTGATCATCAGCCGTCCCACCGCGAACGCATTCGCCACTCGAATTATTTTGCAGCGCATCACACAGGTGGCAGTGGCAACCTTTATTCTGATTGGGCTTGCATTTTGGGGGATACTTTCATGGCGGGTAATTAATCCGATTGAAAAACTGGCCCCCGTTTCCGAAGCGATTGGGTTGAATCAGGAAATTGAACAAGGCCAGCGCACGCAGATCGAAAAAATGTCCAGGCGCCGCGACCAGATCGGGAATCTGATCCGCAGTATTTTACGGATGGAAAATTCCATTGCCGAGCGCATGAAGGAACAGGCCACTTTGCTTGAAACCAGCACCGCCGTTGTTTCGTCTCTTGACCTAAGTGTTGTGCTGGATCGCATTCTGGAACAGGTGGGCCGTTTGCTAAACGTTCAGAGGAACGCCATCATTGCCTTGGATGAAGAACGCGGGGCTTTCCGTATCCGTGCCAGCCGCGGACTCTCCCAGGGATTCACTGAGCAATTGTCCATCCAGCCGAGTGAGCCGAGTTCGGTGGCCATGCGTGCGTTGCGAGTGCGTGAACCCATCCAGGTCAGCGATACAGAAACAGACCCCTCTTATAAGCCGCAAAGAGCCCGCTCGCGTGCGGAAGGGTATCGCGCGGTTCTGGCTGTGCCGCTCAATACACAGCACGCTCCGCCCACATGCCTGCTTGTTTATCACTCTACACCGCATGAATTCACGACCAATGAGATCCAACTAATATCGAGCTTTGCCAACCAGGCTACCATGGCAATCGAGAACGCGATTCTTTTTGAACGCAGTGACACGCGATTGCAGGAACAAACACACCGCCTTGAAGCACTGGTGCAGTCCATGGAAGATGGATTGATCTTGAGTGATTTGAAAGGTGTGATCATTTACGCCAATAGAAGAGTGGCCGAGTTATCCGAACTCGCAAATGAGGATATGGCGAATATACAAGTGGAGCGCGTGATGAACCGCGTTTTGAGCAAGTCGATTGAAGAGATATCGAAGGAAGATGAGATCAAGAATATCCTTGAAGGGTCGAGGCAAAAATCAGAGGTTGCAGTGATGTATGCGGGGCGGCCATTGAACCTAAGGTTTGAGACCTTCGATGTAACCGATGCAAGGGACATGCCGATTGGGCGCGGTATTATTCTGCATGATATTACAGCCGACCGCGAGTTGGATCGTATGAAATCGAACCTGATATCAACGGTATCGCATGAGTTGCGCACGCCGCTGGCCGCGATCAAGGGCTATGCATCCACTTTGCTGGCGGAGGATGTGGAGTGGGACAGCAAATCGCAAAGAGAGTTTTTGTCCATCATTTCGAATGAAACAGATCGATTAACGAGTTTGGTAAACAATCTTCTGGATCTATCACGGATCGAAGCGGGGTCATTGAGTTTATCTTTGGAGAAGTGCAACATCGAAGAGACCATCACGCGCGGGGCGAGGCAGGCGCGCCTCGAAAGCGGGAACAGGTTCGAGGTCCAGATCGAAGCGGGGTTACCATCCCTTTATGCAGATGGGACTCGGCTTGAGACTGTCATCCGTAACTTGATCGAGAACTCAGTCAAGTATGGAGGGGCGCAGGCTTTTATTCAGGTGAATGTCAACAAGCAGGGCGAGATGATCGTGTTTCGCGTGATGGATGATGGGCCTGGGATTCCGCCTGAAAAAAGCGAACGCATCTTTGATAGGTTTTATCGTTTGGATGACAGCCTTGCGCGTGTGACGAGCGGTGCGGGTTTGGGGCTGGCAATTTGCCAGGGACTTGTGCGCGCACACAAAGGGGAGATTTGGGTTGAGCCGATGAATGCGGGTGCGTGCATTGCGTTTGCCATACCTCTGAATTTGCATGAGGTAAGAGATGAGCTGTGATGAATGATCCTGTTGTGCTGGTAGTGGATGATGAAAAACCGTTGCGCGATTTTGTGCGGCGCAATTTGGAAGCGCGCCATTACAAAGTGCTGACGGCCTCGAATGGATTGGAGGCATTGGCGACTTTCAATAACGAGAAAGTTGACTTGGTGATCCTGGACCTGATGATGCCGCATCTGGATGGGTTGGAGACAACGCGCCGTATCCGCGAGACATCCAAAACGCCGATCATTATTTTGACTGCGCTGGGAGAAGAGTCGGATAAGGTGCAGGCATTTGACCTGGGCGCGGATGATTATTTGACCAAGCCGTTTGGTGTGGGCGAATTGATGGGACGCATCAAGGCTGTGCTTCGGCGTGCGCGCTGGCTGGAGCCTTCGTCGAATGAAGAGCAATTGGTGCGCGGCGATATTCGCGTGGATATGGAACGGCATATCGTGACAGTAAAAGATTCACCTGTGGATCTAACACCGACTGAATTTAACCTACTCGTTTACTTGTTGAAACATGCGGGCAAGGTTTTGTCACATCGCGTGATATTGCAAAATGTATGGGGCATGGAATATGGCAATGAAGCAGAATATCTGCGTGTGTACATTGGCCGCTTGCGTCAGAAGATAGAAACGGACCCGCTGAATCCACATCACCTGTTCACCGAGCATGGGATGGGGTATCGCTTCGAGGGGTGAATTTATTTCGCTCTATCGGGGGCTTAGCCCCCGATAGAGC
>NZ_JBXMTI010000030.1:0-1508 GCF_057083605.1 Candidatus Villigracilis sp.
TATGAGGTGAGATGGCCTTACGATGGAGACTTTTATTCTATTTACTACGCCGGTTCTGAACAGTATGGGAATATGGACTGGAAAACCTGGGCCGCGGGCATTGATTATGTAAATGGAAAACCGTTCATTTACGCCCTGATGCAACTCTTTTGGGAGCCATAATATTAGATGACAGTCACCTTTACTTATTTATGCCAGCAGAAATCTGCTGGCTTATTTTTTGGATGAATGTAAGAAGCAGGCGGCTTACGTATACTATATGAATATGTTTGTTATTGTAAAAACTTGCAATAAGGATGGATATGTCCTGCGCTTCTGAGTATGCCCCTCAACTCCGTGCCCGCGGATTTAGAATGACACCTCAACGTATGGCGATTCTGCACGTTCTTCGCCATCAAGGGAAGCATCTTTCCCCCTCTGCGGTTTATAAAAAAGCGCTCAAGGAATTGCCCGGCCTCACTGAACCGACGGTGTACCGCACACTTGAGTTTCTGTCAGATAACGGTTTGGTACGTCCTTCGTACTCTTCGAATGGCCATTTGACCTACGAGATCGCCGGGATCGAACATCATCATATCGTTTGCAGAAATTGCGGTGCTGAGATCGAAGTAGAACATACCCTGCTCGAAAGTCTTTACCGTTTGCTGGAAACCACCAGCAGATACCGAAGCATCGATAGCCATGTAACTTTTTTCGGTATCTGCCCGGAGTGTCAAGGAAAAACTTTATAGGACATACATGAAAACCGGGCCTATCGTTTACCTCAGTTTTATTCTTGCATTATTAATAGTCGGTTGTGCGCCAGTAGGAAATGCTGCACAAGATGGCAGGCTAAATGTAGTTGCCACGGTTTCTCCGATTACCAATATTATTTACAATATCGGAGGCGAGCATATTACATTATCTGGTATTGTGCCGGAGGGTGTGAACTCACATACATTCGAGCCTGCTCCCTCTGATGCCAGGAAATTGGCAGGCGCAGATGTTATTTTTGTCAACGGACTCAATCTCGAGGATCCAACTTTGGAGCTTGCGAAAGCCAATTTGAAAGATGGTGCAGAGATCGTCATCCTGGGTGAACAAACCATCAGCCCGGAAGAATATGCCTTTGATTTCTCATTCCCAAAAGAGGAAGGGCACCCCAACCCACATTTGTGGCCCAATCCGATCTATGCTTTGCGCTATGCTGAAATAGCCAAAGACGCCTTGGTTCGTCGTGACCCTGCCAACGCAGATTATTACAAAAAGAATTATGAGGCTTTCAAAGCTCGCATTGAAGCGTTGGATGAGGCTATCAAAGCGACCATCAATAGCATTCCTGAGAACAATCGCAAACTGCTGACCTATCACGACTCGTTTGCTTACTTTGCGCCCCGTTACGGCATGACGATCATCGGCGCGATCCAACCTTCGGATTTTGCCGAACCCTCAGCGAAGGACGTGGCTGACTTGATCACGCAAATCAAGGAGGAAAAAGTTCCAGCAGTATTTGGATCGGAAGTTTTTCC
>NZ_JBXMTI010000031.1:0-9796 GCF_057083605.1 Candidatus Villigracilis sp.
CACACCGAAGCAGATCCTTGAACGCTACACCGCGTTGACGGGCCGCCCTGCGCTGCCGCCGGCCTGGTCGTTCGGTTTGTGGCTCTCCACTTCGTTCACCACCGATTACGACGAGTCCTCCGTGATGCAAATGTTGGATGGCATGCGCGATCGCAACCTGCCGGTGCGCGTCTTCCACTTCGATTGTTTTTGGATGAAGGAATTCAACTGGTGCGATTTCAAATGGGACCCGCGCACGTTCCCAGACCCGGCGGGGATGCTCGCCCGCCTCAAAGCGCGTGGACTGAATATCTGTGTGTGGATCAACCCTTACATCGCGCAGGCCTCGGCGTTATTCGATGAAGCCGCGCAGAACGGATACTTGCTCCGCAAACCGAACGGCGATGTGTGGCAGACCGATCTGTGGCAGGCGGGCATGGGCATCGTGGATTTTACGAACCCCGCCGCGTGTGAATGGTTCGCCAGTAAGTTGCGCGTGCTGATGGATATGGGCGTGGACACGTTCAAGACCGATTTTGGCGAGCGCATCCCAACGGATGTGATCTATCACGATGGCTCCGACCCGTTCAAGATGCATAACTATTACACCCAACTTTACAACCAGACAGTGTTCAATACACTCAAGGAGAAACGCGGCGCAGGCGACGCGGTCGTCTTTGCACGTTCAGCGACGGCGGGCGGACAGCACTTCCCTGTGCATTGGGGTGGTGATTGCACGGCCACATTCGAATCCATGGCGGAAAGTTTACGTGGCGGTCTGTCGTTGAACCTCTCCGGTTTTGGGTTTTGGAGTCACGATATCGGTGGCTTCGAGCAGACCGCGCCAGCTTCGGTCTATAAGCGCTGGTGCGCGTTCGGCCTGCTTTCCTCGCACAGTCGCTTGCATGGCAGTTCGTCCTATCGCGTGCCGTGGTTGTTCGATGAGGAAGCCGTGGAGGTGTTACGTCATTTCACGCGTCTCAAGGCCAAGCTGATGCCTTATTTATATGAAGCGGCACGTGAGGCGCACGAGTGGGGCACTCCGATGTTGCGCGCCATGCTCCTGGAATTCCCTGCCGACCCCGCGTGTGCGACGCTTGACCGTCAATATATGTTGGGTCCCTCATTACTCGTCGCGCCGGTCTTCGCGGAAGATGGCCTCGTGGAATATTACCTGCCCGCCGGGCGTTGGACGCATCTGCTCGATGGGCGCGTGTTGGAGGGTCCGCGCTGGGTCCGCGAAACTTATAACTATCTGAGCCTGCCGCTGTGGGTGCGACCGAACACGGTCCTGCCCATTGGCGCGCGTGAGGATCTTCCCGATTATGACTTTGCTGAAAATGTGACTCTGCGCGTGTATGCCTTGGAAGACGGGGGAACGGTCAGCACGCGCCTCCCGAACCTGCGCGGTGAAACCGAAGTGACTTTTACCACAACCCGAACTGGTTCGACCTATCACATCGAACGGGACGGTACCGCGAAACCCTGGCAAGTCTTGCTGATGGGCATCGAAAATGTCGCGGAGGTGAAAAACGCGAACGTCCAGTCTTTACCAGAGGGGACTCTGCTCTCCCTGTCTCGCGAAACAGATAGAGTCGAAATTAACATTGACCTACTTGCAGATGTGCTCTAGCACGTCTAGCTTCTATCAACACGGATCATTGGAGAGGCAATTCCAGTATAATCACCTCATGGACACGAAAACCCACTGGGAAACAATCCATCAAACCAAAACGCCAACCCAGGTCAGTTGGTATCAGGAACATTCGCTTTTATCCCTGCAGTTCATAACCAACGCCAGCATTGGTAAGACAAGCCAGATCATCGATATCGGAGGCGGCATCTCCACGCTTGTGGATGACTTGCTGGCGAACGGGTATGAAAACGTCAGTGTGCTGGATATTTCCGCCGCGTCCCTGCACACCGCCCAACAGCGACTTGGCTCGCAGGCGCAAAAAGTCAATTGGATCGAAGCCGATATCACACAGGCGCAATTGCCTAATCAATTTTACGATGTCTGGCATGATCGAGCTGTGTTCCACTTCCTGACGAAAGCCGAAGACCGGCAGAAGTATGTCGAAACGGTGCGGCGTTCGGTCAAGCAGGGAGGGCATGTCATTGTCGCCACCTTCGCTCCTGATGGACCTCAGAAATGCAGTGGTCTTGATGTTGTCCGTTACAGCGAAGATAGCTTACACAATGAATTCGGGGATGATTTCGAAGTAGTGGACAGCACACGCGAGACGCATCACACCCCCTTTGGGACAGACCAGAAGTTCGTTTACTGTTACTGCCGCAAAGAATAGTCCAGTATCGGTAAAAGGGAAAGTAGGATGAATCAGAAGATATTCCAAAGAATATTTCTTTTCATTGCCAAAATCGGTTCCGACGCAAATGACGATGATGAAATCCGCCTGCAAAAATCACTGTTGGTGGTGTGCGCCTTCCCGTTCATGGTCGCAGGAGTCGCATGGGGATCAATCTATGTCTTTTATAATGAACCACTAGCCGGGGCGATTCCACTCTCCTATTCGTTTATATCCCTGCTCAGTATTATTCATTTTGGACGAACACGCCAGTATCGTTTTTTTCGTTTCAGCCAGCTCGCTTTGATTCTATTGCTTCCATTTTTTCTGATGGTGGCATTGGGTGGTTTTGTCAATGGCAGTGCGGTTATTCTGTGGGCGCTCATCTGTCCATTGGGTGCGTTACTCTTCGACGAACCTCGTCACGCGCCTCGCTGGTTTCTTGCCTTCGCCACCCTTGTTATTCTCAGTGGCTTTTTACAGCCATATGTACGGCTCGCCAACCATCTCTCGCCAGGGCTGGTGATTTTCTTCTTCGTCATCAACCTCCTCGGTGTCGGTTCACTGGTTTTTATGATGGTCTATTATTTCGTCGGTCAAAAAAATATGTTTCAGCAGAAATCCGAATCGTTATTACTGAACATCCTCCCTAAAGAGATTGCCGCCATTCTCAAAAACGAGAGTCGTACGATTGCCGATCATTACAAGGAGGCAAGCGTCCTGTTCGCGGATATGGTGGGCTTCACTCCGCTTTCGGCACGATTACCTCCCGTGGAAATGGTCGAACTGCTCAATGAGGTCTTTTCTTTTTTCGACTCGCTATTGGACAAATACGGTGTGGAGAAAATCCGCACGATCGGCGACAGTTATATGGTGGCTTCGGGCGTGCCGCGTGGCCGCCCCGATCATGCCCAGGCTTTGGCGCGCATGGCATTGGAGATGCGTGACTATATTTCCACGCACACGTTTCGGGGGGATCAACGTGTAATTTTTCGAATCGGCATCAACTCTGGCTCAATGATCGCGGGCGTGATCGGTCGCCGCAAGTTTGTGTATGACGTGTGGGGTGACGCGGTCAACGTTGCCAGCCGCATGGAGTCACATGGCGTGGGCGGCGCGGTTCAAATTACACAAACCACCTATGAGTTAATCAAGGATGAATTTGTATGCGAGCCGCGCGGCACGGTGAACGTGAAAGGCAAAGGGGAAATGGAAGTATGGCTGGTGAAGTCGGCGATGGAGAACAAGTAGCATACAGCATGGCTTTCTACCGAGACCGTATTTATCCCCATCTTGTGGACATCCTCGGCAATCCATGGCCCATCCAGAAAATTCGCAAACAAATCATCTCCTTTGCTGAAGGGGATGTTCTTGAAATCGGCGCAGGCTCCGGTGCGAATTTCATTCATTACGATCCCGCAAAGGTGACCGGGCTCTATGCCCTTGAACCAAACCCAGGCATGATCCGACTTGCAGAAGGAAAGCGCCGCAAAACAAACCTAGATATCGAATATCTTGATCTGCCTGGAGAGCACATTCCTTTGGAAGATGGTGTCATTGATACTGTTGTCAGCACCTTCACCTTGTGCACAATTCCTGATATCACAGATGCTATTCGAGAGATCGCACGTGTTTTGAAACCAGATGGCAAACTCATCTTCTTTGAACTTGGAATTTCGCCTGACTCTAGAGTTCAACGCTGGCAAAAGCGATTAGAACCAGTTCAACATTGGTTGTT
The DNA here is from genome assembly GCF_057083605.1 of Candidatus Villigracilis sp. NCBI lineage: Bacteria > Bacillati > Chloroflexota > Anaerolineae > Anaerolineales > Candidatus Villigracilaceae > Candidatus Villigracilis > Candidatus Villigracilis sp. The sequence goes on from NZ_JBXMTI010000031.1 coordinate 4,024, forward strand.
CCAAGGCTTGTATCTGACACGGGATATTCCAGTTTTGCTCAGAGAAGATGGCTTTCAGATCAAACAGATGGAGCAGGCATATTTAGCCGAGTTTCCCAAGTCATTGTCATACTGTTGGTGGGGTATTGCGGTGCCTCCATCGCAATAAGATTGATGTGATTACAAATTGCTTGGCACGTGGTAATTTGTACCACTACTGCTCCAATGCGAATTCAATTGCTTCATCCATCGCCATCTCGCGTCCCTGTCTCCACAACGATTCAAACGCTGCCCCCATTAATTGAGCATGCGCGTCATAATCCCCACGCATAACGGGCGGGATAGGCGTTCCCATTTTCTCTCGCATCGCCTCCGCCGCGCCGAAGAGACGCGCGGCGCGTTCGTGTTGGTTTTGCGCTATGGCGATTTTTCCCAGCCCTTCAAAACATTCGGGAATACGGATAAAGTAGTGCAGTTTACCTGCCCCTGCAATTGCTTCCACATATGTTTTTTTGGCGTGAGGGATGTCTTTTTCCAGCCAAAGAACGTGACCCAGCCAGGGCAACAGGTCAGGCACATCTGGTGGACTTTCCTTTCGCAAGAGCTCAATCTCGCGCTCCATTTTTTCACGACCCTGTGATGGTTGACCATTATAACACTCCGTCATGCCAGCGATACATCTCATATACGCCGTGTCTGACTTGAGATCTGTTTTTTCCAGCATTTCCACTGCGGATACAAGACTTTGATGCGCCTGTGTAAAATCTCCCTGCGCCCATCGGACAAGCCCGAACCTGAAATATGACCTGCCCTGATTGGCGTGATCGTTCGCAGATTGGGCAATCGCCATACTTTGCTCGGCGATTTGATATGCCTCATAATAATCGCCCTGCAAATAACTGATTCTGGCTAATTGCCGCAAACTGACTGACAGCCACTCGCGATTTCCCAATTCTTCGAATGTGTGAATGCTTTCCTGATAAATTGCTTTTGCCTCATTTAAGTTGCCGCGATTGATGGCGAGATTTCCCGTATCGGCTACAGGATGAGATAGACTCCAGTGATCGCCAACGGGCTTGAGCATTTCCAGACTTTGGTCGAATAATTTTTGCGCTTCATCCATAGACCCCTGATGTTCTGCGATATGCGCGATGCAATGGATACACTCTCCCATGCCCCAGCGATTATTGATTTTTTTGTACGTATCGATACTGTCCTGATATTTTGCTCTTGCTGTGTCCAGTTCCCCGGCGAAATGCGGAAAATAAGCCAGATGATACTGTGTGTACCCAACCCTGAAATCGTCGCCATATTCACGGAAGATACTCAGTGCCTCTTCCATTTTAGGCTGATAGGATTGAAATTGCGGAGTAAAGACTGAAAGGGTGACAATGCCATGAGTGGCATTTGCCCACGCAAACGGATATTTCTTTTTCGCGTCCTCATCCAGCACCAACGCTTGGTTGAACCAATTCCGTCCTTCCTCTTCGTGTCCGTGAATCTGCCAAAAATATGTCAATGCCGAGGGGATGCGTAACGCCTGCTCGATGTGTTTTTGTTCAACGGACCAACTCATCGCAGCGCGCAGGTTGTCATGTTCCAACTCCAATTGGTTGAGCCACGTCACTTGTTCGGCTGTGCGTAGTTTGGGTTCCGCCTCTTCCGCCAACTGCATGAACCAATCGCGGTGACGGTTCTTCACATCGTCCACTTCTTCGGATGCGAACATCTTGAATTCGGCATACTGTCGTATCGTTTCGAGCATGTGGAAGCGCGCTTCGCCATCAAGTTCCTCTTTGACTACCAGCGACTTATCCACGAGCCGCGCCAAATCATCGAGGACGGACGCGCCGCCTCCTTCTACGCTGCAAATTGATTCTGCCGCCTCAAGCGACCAGCCCCCTGAAAACGCCGCCAACTTGCGGAAGAGACTCTTCTCCGAGTCGGAGAGCAGGTCGTAACTCCATTCGATGAGCGCGCGCAATGTCTGTTGACGCGGCAGCGCGGTGCGATTTCCGCTAGTGAGCAGGTTGAAGATGTCTCCGAGCCGCGCTGCCATCTGCTCAACGGACATCACCTTGACGCGCGCCGCGGCTAACTCGAGGGCGAGGGGAATGCCATCGAGACGGCAACAGATTTGAGCTATGGAGGAAGCGTTCTTTTCCGTCAAAGTAAACGATGGGATGAATGTCCTAGCGCGTTCGATGAACAGTTGCACCGACTCACATGCGGCGATTTCATCCAACGACGGCAGGTGCTTCGGGTCGGGGAACGGCAGGGATGGGACATGATATGGGTGTTCGCCTGCGATGCCGAACGCTTCGCGACTGGATGCCAGCACGCGAAGTTTTGGGCTGGACTGAATCAGCGTTTCGACCAGGCGCGCGCAGTCTTCGATGAGATGTTCGCAGTTGTCGAGAATGAGTAACAACGATTGATCCCCGATGTATTTTGCCAGCGCAGGCGCGTCGTTGTCTTTTTCATGCAACTCCAACGCGGACATGATCGTACCAACGATGAGCGACGGTTCTGTAAGCGACGCCAGTTCCACAAACCAAACTCCATTTGGGAATCGCTCCGAACATTCCGCGCCCACTTGCAGACTCAAACGAGTCTTGCCCGCGCCGCCCGAGCCGGTGAGGGTTATCACTCGATGTTCAGTGATAAGCTTTGTTATCTCTTCAATCTCATGCGCGCGCCCGATGAAACTGGTTAATTGTGTCGGTAAATTGTGACGATAGACATCTAGTGTTTTGAGCGGAGGGAAATCGGCGGGTAGATTCGGGGTGACGAGCTGATAAAGACGTTCGGGGCGAATCAAATCTTTGAGTCTGCGTTCGCCCATGTCGCGGAGAGATAATCCATCCGATAAACCATCACGAATGAGTTGTTGGGTTGCATTGGAAATCAACACCTGTCCTCCATGCCCCGCAGACATGATGCGCTGGGTCATTGCGAGGATCGCGTATGCGGTGTATTGTTTATTCTCATTGAGTTGTGACGTGCCTGTATGGATTCCCATCCGCACTTTGATGGGCGCGGGAGTCCACGACTCGTTTTGTAATATGCGTTGTGCCTCCAACGCGGCGTTCAGCGCATCGCTGGCGGAGTGGAATGCCACCGCGAAGGAATCACCGACTATCTGAAAGACATATCCATTTTGGTTTTGAATGGATTGATTCAAAATCTCATGATGCCGCGCGAGCAGAACTGGCATCGCATCAGGATATTGCTGTGCCAGTTTGGTGCTGCCTTCGATGTCGGTGAAGAGGAAAGTGACAGTGCCCGACGGAACACCTGCCATAACTACTCCTTCGAGATGGCGAAAAATTTTAGTTATTATATGCCAGATTGAATTATCTGTTGTTGGTGGTAATGATCTGCGGTTAAGAAAACGACATACAATGATTGTGATTATCTTGACACGGTTGACAGCGAACTCACCGCTCCCACTGTTGAATCAATAATCAGGCTCTTGTACACCTTTCCCATCTCAACCGGTGAAGGCTTCATATCATTTTCCAGCCACCACTCGCTCAGCGACAATAAAGACGTGGCGATGTGATTCGATGCAATGTTAACCGTCACCTGATTGTTCAACCTCCCCAACGGCGCGCAGGACTTTTGAAAAACGGCGGCGATATTCTTCACTACCTTTTTGCGAACGCGTAGCACACTCTGGCTCTTGAGCAGAATGCGGAAGAGGTCGGCTTTTTGCTCAATATATTCAAAGATGAGCCGTCCTTCCGTTTCAAGGGCGGAGGTATCAGACTGTTTCGCCAGCGTCTCGATGTGGGTCATCAACTCCGCCAGCCCTTCGTCCAACACCTCCATCAATAATTGATCGAGACTCTGGTAATGCCTGTAGAACGTGATGTACGCCACCTCGGCGCGTTCCGTGATGTCTTTGATCGTGATGGAGGCAAAATCTTTTTTCAGGATCATTGACACCAACGCCTCACGCAACAAACGGCGTGTACGTTTGACGCGTGGGTCAATATTCACGGGGGAGGATTTTCTAGGCATGATTATCCTGTTCGTTACAATATCAATCGTTCCGAAGGTTTTATAACGGGGCTGTTATCAACTCAAAACAACTTTCGGGGCGCTCGCTCAAAGTTTTGTTACAAACTGCGGCTTTCTATAACTTTTGTTATATCAATGCCGAGTTCGTAATTGACTTGCTCACCCGGCTGGCTACAATGCAAACATTGTTACACAGTATAACAAAAGGAGCAACCATGAAAACGATAACAACGAGCGAAGGAAAAACCTGCAAGCCTCACCGCATCCCTCACAACGCCAGGCTAACGCCGACTCAACTACAAAACGCCTATGATGAGATCGCCGATCAATACGAGAAGAAAGTTTGGTTCGACCAGCACATCCTCGGCGTGGCGCGTTTGAGGAAAAGACTGCTGTCAAAAGCAGGCGGCAGGGTGCTGGAAGTGGCGTGCGGTACGGGGCAAAACCTGTCGCTCTTTGCGCCAGAGAGCGAGGTCACAGCGGTTGACCTGAGCCCTGGCATGCTGGAGGTGGCGCGGAAGAACGCAAGCCAACATGGGTTGAACGTACGCTTCGCTGTGATGGATGCTGAGCGACTCGAATTTCCGGATGCCAGCTTTGATACGGTCGTTTCGACTCTATCCACCTGCACGTTCCCCGATCCGGTCAAAGCCCTGCAGGAGATCAAGCGCGTCTGCCGACCGAATGGCCTGATCCTGTTGCTGGAGCATGGACATAGTTCCGTGCCCTGGCTCGCCAGGTATCAGGACCGCCATGAATTTCAACACTACGAAGCCCATGCAGGCTGCCGCTGGAATCAAGATCCCCTGGACCTGGTTCGATCCGCAGGTCTCACGCTGTTGAAAAGCAAGCGGAACATATTGGGCATGTTCCATTCGATCGAGGCACTGCCGTAATTCAGATGACCCCGGCCAAAAGCAGCGTGTGTTTTCAGCAGAGTTGCCGTGAAACTCTGGCAGCCTCTGATGCGCAGCAGGTCGGATTAGCCATCCGACCTGCTGCTGGTAGTTCATCAAGATCGATCTCAGAGAGCGTGATAGATCTTACTTGTCGCCCAAATGTTTGACGCTTCCCACGCCGCTGATCTGCTTGCTCACACTGGCTGAACCGTAGTAGCTGACCGAGCCTGCGCCGGAGATATGTGCATCCAGTTCTTCATCGGCCCATACGGTGGCTCCACCGGCGCCGCTGATATTGATCTCCGCACGCTGCCCATGCAGGTCTTCCCCTTCAAAATCACCAAACCCGCTGATGGTAAGGCGCAGCGTTTCGGTCGTGCCCGAGGCGGTCATATTGCCTGCACCGCTCAAACTGACCGTCAGCGCCTGTACCGTGATCTCTTCAAGTTCCAGATTCCCAGCCCCGCTGAGCGAAACTTCCAATTCGTCCGTTTCGAGGACTTCGATGGTCAATTCACCGGCGCTATCAAATTCCACGTCTTTCAGGTCTTTGACCACGATGGTGATCCTGACGACTTTGGTCGCGTTGACGCGCTCGCCTTCATCCGCATCGTAGAAGATCTCCAGTTTGTCGTTGCGTACGCGGGTCTGCAGACCCGGCAGAACGTTATCTTCCGCTTCGATCTTGACGGACTCAACACTGCCCTGCGAGATGAAGACCTGGGCCGGATAATCCACTTCGATGGCATCGAAGCCGCTCACTTTGCGACTCTCCGTGACCACATTGCCCGAACCCGGCTCTGCCGGCCCAAGCTGGAAATCGTTATCGCCAAAGCTGATAAAGCCGGTCAGCGATGGTCGGTTCCAGC
>NZ_JBXMTI010000032.1:0-32375 GCF_057083605.1 Candidatus Villigracilis sp.
CCAATACGGCGCTCTTATCCAGAGAGGCGGAGGGAACGGCCCTGCGATGCCTCGACAACCGATTTTAGTTTAGGTAGTTAGATAGTTTAGCAGTTGAATAGTTAGGTAGTTGAAAAATTACAGAACTACGAAACCATAAACTACAGAACTACACAACTAACCCACGGTGCCAAATCCGACAGAACTATTTTCTGGGAGATGAGAGGGTAGATACGCATCCTGCAAAATTGCCCTTTCACGTGCTGAAGGGCAATTTTATTTTCTTAAGGAGAAACAAAACAAATGAGTAATACTTTTATGTCTTCACCCAGCCTGATGTTCACATCAGAATCGGTGACAGAGGGACATCCCGATAAGATCTGCGATCAAATCTCGGATGCAGTATTGGATGCCTGCCTTGAACAAGACCCCATGTCTCGCGTAGCTTGTGAAACGGCGGTCAAGACCGGCTTCGTGGCTTTGTTGGGTGAAATTACCACAAACGCTTATGTCAACTTTGATGAACTCGTTCGCAAAGTGGTCAACGAGATCGGCTACGATAGCAGTGACAAGGGCTTTGACGGTAATACTTGTGCTGTACTTTCAGCAGTCGCCAGCCAAAGTGCGGATATTGCATTGGGTGTGGATCATGCACTCGAAGATAAGAGCGGTGAGATGAAAGATGTGGGCATCGAACACGTAGGCGCTGGCGATCAGGGCATGATGTTCGGATTTGCTTGCAACGAAACAGCCACCTTGATGCCCATGCCCATTTTTATGGCTCATAAGTTATCCCGCCGCTTGAGTGAGCTTCGCAATGACGGCACTCTTCCCTGGCTTCGCCCGGATGGTAAGAGCCAGGTAACGGTGGAATATTCTCAAGGCAGGCCCAAGCGCATTGATACAGTTCTTATTTCCACCCAGCACGCACCTGATATTTCTCACGCTGAGATCGTTGAGCAAATCAGCGAGCATATTATTTACCCAACTTTGCCAGAGGGTTTGGTTGATAAAAATCTGAAGATATTTGTGAACCCCACAGGCCGTTTCGTTATCGGCGGCCCCATGGGTGATGCAGGCGTGACCGGACGTAAGATCATTGTGGATACTTACGGCGGTATGGGACGTCATGGTGGCGGCGCGTTCTCCGGGAAGGACCCCACAAAGGTGGATCGCTCTGCTGCATATGCCGCACGCCATGTTGCTAAGAATATCGTTGCTGCTGGCCTGGCTGACCGTGTGGAAGTACAGGTTGCATATGCAATTGGTGTGGCTCACCCACTGTCAGTTAACGTTGAAACCTTCGGCACTGCCAAAATTGCAGATGAAAAAATCTCCACCCTCGTCAGCGAATATTTTGACTTGCGCCCAGGCGCGATCATCCGTGACTTTGACCTGCGCCGCCCAATCTATCGCAAGACCGCCGCTTACGGTCACTTTGGCCGTGATGATATTGAATTCCCATGGGAACGTACAGATAAAGCCGAAGCCTTGAAGAAGGCTGCGGGAGCATAAAAGCAATTTGTAATTGGTATACAAAAAGCGCCTCCGATTTTGGAGGCGCTTTTTGTATTAATTGGGGAGTTACGGAATATAGTATTGAATTATCAACTGTGGGCGATTTGCCGCTGCTGCATTCCCACTATAAAATTTGATGTAATCCGCGCCCCGATCATTGTTGTCATCAAGCGTAAAGCGCAAGCGGAATTGTGTTGTCCCGGTCAGGTTGAGGTAGGCATACGCTGCACTATCCATAAAAGCGCTATACCAGTTGCCAACAGGCGGAAGGGCAAACGTGGATACCGCGGCCTGGCCGGGAGTTACCTGGAAATCGCTAGTGACCAACCCGGCTGTCGTACCGAAGTATGGCTTTTGAATATCCACCAGCAGACCACCATGTGTAGTAAATGGATCTGTTCCTGACAGGCCCTGCTTCTGAATTCTGAGTGTAATAGATGTAATGACGGCTGTATCCAGCAAACTGGATGTATCAAAATGCAGAATACCTATATATTGCTTGTTGGCCTTATCATCACCAAGATTGAAGGTGTTTGTCGTGGCGTTCAGCGTTCCGCCCGTGTTGCTGGTTTCGTTTGATTCCAACACCCAACCATCATTAGCGGCAATGGAATTTAGGTTAAGAGTGGTAATGATTATCACCGTGTAGACTTCACCTGACGTGAAATCTCCGTTTGCAGGGCCTGTTCCACCCAACGGATTGGATGCTGCGTCGATGATCGAATCATCATCTACTAGATCGAGGCGAATGGTGCCGCTGCCACTGCCGGTGTCAACAGTAACAGTGTAGACGTCGCCCGAGCCGCTGACTCCACTGACGTTGGCGCCAGAAACGCCGCTAGTTGTCAAAATAAAATCGGTTGAATCGACTCCCGTCACCGATTCAGAGAAGGTGACAGTGAAGTCTACATTGTTTGCATCGGTAGGGCTGGCATTGGTGCGGGTAATTGTTACAACCGTTGGCGCAGTCGTATCGCCGGGATCGCCAACATGTTCAATTGAACCAATGTCACAACTGCTGCCTTGCGGGCGTGCCAAACCCTGCTGATCAGTGGATGGGCATCCAGATGCAGTGCCTGCGTTGATGGCGGGACTGCCCGCCAAGAGCATGTGCACTGACATATCCCCTGTTAGGCTGTTGTCAACTTGAGGGTCAGTATTAAGATTGTTGCTTCCATTTGTAATTGAGCAACCCGATGGATTTTCAATGATATTGAAATTTGCCGTGGCAATTGTGCCATTGCAATCCGGGTTGGATGCCGAGCCTAAATTATTTGCAATAATCGTGTTGGTGATACTGTATATTCCATTGGTTCGGCTAATGCCACCGCCCGTGGATGCGCTATTATAGGCAATAGTGGAATTTTGAACGGTCACAGAGGCGCTACTATTATTTGAGGCATAAATTCCGCCCCCGGAGCTATTCGCACTATTTCCGCTGATAGTGCTGTTGATAACGCTAAGGGCGCCATTATCCAGAAATATTCCCGCACCATTACTGGTCGCGATATTGTTCCTTAGCGTACTCCTGTTAAGTGTGAAGTTGCCATTAACTATGTAGATTGCGCCGCTGTTGGATGACCTCGAATTCTTAATAACGAAATTTTCCACAACCACGGTCCCTGAAATTGCTAGAATCCCATTATTGACATTTGCCCCGTCAATCGTGGATGCACTGTTCTGCGATGTGAAATCAGAGTTCCACCCGCCCGAAAGTGTGAGGTTTTTATTAATGATCACAACATTAGGAGTTCCGTTGGTCGAAAATAAGTATGTTCCACTTGCCACATAAACGATATCTCCCGCACTTGCTTTATTTATGGCTTCCTGGATGTTACGGCAGGGGTCAGAAGCAGTTGCGCATGAATTGCTGTTATCTCCGCTGGCAATGTTCACATAAAAACCGGGGTTACCTATTGCTTGCGGTGTGTAGTTTTGAACATACTGGTCACTCTGCACATCAGCATAGTCCTTGTTAGAAGGGTTGAATGTGTAACCTGCTTTTGAGGGGGTGACCATTCCCGACCAATGATTCGATACCATCAAGAAGTAATTCCCATAACCATCAGTTGTTACGGTCTTGGGAGTGCCATCCATATAGCTCATGGTCACGTTACCAGTACCAGCATTACCGGAGATCAAACGCATGTCCAATTGGCAAGCATTGGATGGATACAAAGCAATACCGGGATTCGTAATATATTTCCACCAGTCATTGGCAACATTGTCGGGGCCACAGCCGGAGAAAGATGGAAAATGCTCAAACCAGTATCCATGGTAGTTGAGTCCCAAACAACCCCAGGCTGAACAGTTGACGGGTTGCGATACCTGAAGAGGATCGCCCAGGTTTGGATAATTCGCGAAATCATCACAATTCGATGACACTGTGGATGAATTACCATAGTCATAATCAGTGACACCGTTTGGAGGGTAGTGTGAACTGCCACAGCCACTATATGAATAACTGGGGGATTGTGCTTTGACCAATCCGAATTTATTCCAACTGTGGGATGTGTTATTTTGCTGCCAGCTACCGTAGACCTTTTTCATCGTATCTTCGGTTCGATGGGTGAAATTATGAGCAGCTTCGTACACGGTTCTCTCAACACTTGGCCCCATGATTGGAAGCAGCTTATTACAATTATGCGCTCCCCCCACAGGATTGGAATTCATTGAATACGCGCCAGGGCCCACAAGAGTAGATTCGTAAAAGCCAAACCAGGGACCGTTATAAACCCAAACTTCATCAATTTCACCGCGATTCAATTTGCCGCAGATATCGAACTCGGGAGCATTGACGATCTTATTATAGTTAACCCCGGTTGGCTCGTGATGCAGACTGGGATTGGCCCAGACCGCAAGGAATTCTGATTCCGTATAAGAGAAGCCGTCTATTAGTTCGGGCCACCCACTGGTGACAATGGCCGTATCGACAACTGTATAATTTACCTTGTTATTCGAATATTGAGCAAAGAAATCAATTGTCTGCTGCGTAATAACTGCATGATCATTCCAATTCATGTATTCACTTAACTTCTGTCCGTTGCTTAGCAATGGATCGTATACGATCACATACACCTGCTTTGTTATGGCATCCGCAAGCAAAGGCTCTGCCTCCAATGCTTGAACAGTAGGTGTTTCGTCACCTCGGTTTACGGAGATCCGTTCACCTTGCGCTGAGAAAAGTTTGATATTGCCAAGGTTTGGCTTGCCCAATTCAAGTAATATCGGAAGAACGTGTTCGGCGATAGCTTGTTGAGAGAAACCCCTTGTAGATTCTGTATCCAATAAATTAATCGTAAAGTCTATTCCGTGATGGCTGTATGTACCGCAACTATCTGTTTCACCGTAGCCTCTTGCCTCAACGATTGCATCTATTCCTCTTTGGCTCATTTTCTGCAGGGCTTGAGTTGCAATATCAGGTTCAGATGGACCATTCGTCCACATCCAACCGCTATTGGGTTCACAATCAATTTGATTTAGATAAGATGCGTTTTTGTGCTCACTATCAATCTTCGTGTCCCCGCTGCTTTCATTTAGGATTTTCGCTTCAGCATTGGTTCCCGCAACTACTTGTGCACTCGCCTGTGCAGGAGTGATTCCAAGAACTCCCGCGAATAATCCCAATACAAGGATAATTCGCATACTTACATTTTTCTGGCTTGTTGTGAACATGATGCTCTCCCCGGGAGTTCGACCCTCCCTAAGATAAGGTTTGGGAACTTGTCAGTCCGCTTAGACAAGTTCATTTAGAACATTATAGTCTTCAAGCTTTCAAAAATGCAAGGTTATATAAGTCACAACTTTGTTGCAACAAGAAGTCCGCCTCTCGCGAGACAGGCTTCGCATTACGGCTTCTCCAACCCATGTGCGGTCAACAATTCTTCATTGTCCAAAATTTCCTGCGTCGGTCCATCCGCAACAATTTTTCCTTCGTCCATGACGACAGTGCGCGGGAATAATTCCTGCACCAATCTCATATCATGTGTGGAGACCAACATCGTGATGGGTAACTCGCGCAGCAAATTAATTAATGTCCTGCGCGCCCGCGGATCAAGCCCGGCAGAGGGTTCATCCAAAATCAACAAGCTTGGTTTCATTGAAAGCGTGGTTGCGATTGCAATACGTTTCTTTTCGCCAACGCTCAAGTGATGCGACAAACGATCACCATACCCCGTCATCCTCACAGCGTCTAAGGCGGCAGCCACACGGGCACGCACTTCCTCTTCAGGCAGCCCCATGTGAAGCGGACCAAATGCAACATCCTCAAACACAGTGGGTGAAAAAAGTTGGTCGTCTGGATTCTGGAATACGAGTCCGACCATTGCGCGGATGGCAGGCAAATTGTCATGCATGAGGCGTTTGCCAGCAATTTCAATTTCGCCATGCCCGCCCAAGATCCCATTCAGGTGCAGCATCAAAGTTGATTTGCCCGCGCCGTTTGGCCCCACCAACGCAACCTTATCGCCACTGCATAACTTAAGCGATACACCATGCAATGCAGCATGACCATCGGGATAAGAGAAATGCAGATCCTTCACACACAATACATCGCCGTCACATTCGGGCATCTCAAAAATATTTCTAACGTGGGTAACTGGCATCATAACCTTCCGATAAGTTGAACAGCAAAGATGACCGCAATCACAAAAGCAGTGACAAAATAATCCCTGGATTTCATCTCATGCGGATTCAATGTATAAAGATGACCCGTATAACCGCGCGACATCATCGCATTGTAGATACGGTCACTGCGTTCATAGCTTCGCAAAAAAAGTTGACCCGCCATATTGCCCGCCACTTTGGCCCGCCACAAAACGCCTCCACCGGACCTGTTGCCTGCTGAGGCAGCCGAACGAGATTCCCTTGCCCGAATCAGGCGCAGGGTTTCATCCGTCAGCACGAAGAGATAACGATAGAGGAATGCAATGATCGTGGTAAGAATGGCAGGGACTCGCAAATGCTCCAGCGCGTGGATCAGGTCCGGGAAGCGTGTGACCGATACAAGCAATATCGCCATTTGCACCGAAAGCCATGAGCGGATCAAAATACTCACAAAGCGCAGAAGTCCTGCATCTGTTATGGTAAAGTCCCACATCAAAACTCGGAATGTGGAAATTGGATTGCCAGGAATGGAAAACAAAACTGTGATTGCGATCAACGCAAATGGCAGGGCAATGATCGAGCGCTTGAATGTATAGCCAATGCCCAACTGTGAAAGCAGGTTGGCGACGATCACAAATATCCACGCAGAAATAAAGGCCATCCATGTAGCATCAGGCAGCAGGGCATTTGAAATAATATAAATAACAGTCACCAGGACCTTCACACGCGGGTCAAGGCGGTGAAGGAAACTTTCTTTTTCGTGATAATGGTCAAAGGCGTTGAAATGCATGGCGATTTAAGATTTGGCTTTCATACCACGGCCAACCAGCATAATGATCGCGCCAACCACGAGCAGGCCGACTGCCCCAGCAACGATCTTGGAGAGAGATATATCTGCAAGGAAGGGGATTGTGTAACCTGCCAGAGCTCCATTACCAGTTTGGGCGGTATCGATAAAACCAAGGTCGGTGGCAACACGATTTAAGCCGTCAGGGTCTGTAGATGCAAATGGGGAAAGGAATACAACCGCGAGTGAAATAATTCCACCAACTGCCACCCACCCACGCGAACCTTTGGAGGATTCGGAACCTTCACCGAGCAAATCGGGGCGGGTTTGTAAAATAAAGGAAAGGGCTGCAACTGTGATAAACGCTTCGCCCAACCCAATCAATAAGTGGACGCCCAGCATGGCAGGGATGACAATGCCCAATTGAGAAGTACCGCTCAACCAAAGTTGCATCGCAGTGAACAATGCGCCCGCCATCACAGACAACCATGCGGCAACACCAGCCACAGAAAGCCTGATTACTTTAGATCGATTAGCTACAGCACGATAGAGTCCATAACCAATTGCAGCGGTGACCAAACCCATGTTGAGAATGTTAGCGCCCATTACAAGCAATCCCCCGTCCTGAAAAAGCAAGGCTTGCACAGCCACAACGGCTGTCATGACCAGCATCCCTGCCCAGGGGCCAAGCACAATGGCCGCCAGCGCGCCGCCCAATAAATGTCCCGACGTGCCACCCGCCACAGGAAAGTTGATCATCTGCGCGGCAAAGATAAAGGCCGCCATCACGCCCATCAGCGGTACTTGTTTTTCACCAAGCGCTTTATTCGTTTTGGAAATGGCAAAACTGAGAGTGATGATCGTTATGCCCCAGCAAATGATCGAGATCAGGATACTAAGAAAACCATCAGGGATGTGTAGTGGAGCGGGTGAAAAGCGCATGTTAAGATCCTTTTTGACAATCCGGGCATAGACCAATAAACGTTAAATGGCTCTCGGTCAATTTATAGCCGCTGGCTGACTCTATTTTCTGATACATGGTCTTCAGGAGGGAATGTTGAACTTCCATTTCGTTGCCACAGATGCGGCATTTCAAATGATGATGTTCATGGCCGGCAATCTCGTAAACAAGATGCCCGCTGCCCATGTGAGCAGGACGGGCGAAACCATTTTGAGCCAGGAAATCCAGCGTACGGTAGACGGTGGTTTCGGTCAGCCTGGGCAAATCCGCACGTGCCCGCTCGTAGATTTCGGTTGGGGAAAGATGTTTCCCAGAATGATACAGGACGTGCAGGATAGCCATCCGCTGCGACGTCATTCGATAACCGCGCGAACGGAGTTCAGGGGCGTAATCACTAACAGAAGCCATGGTTCTCCTTATTGCAACTTTTTGCAATAATATATTTATAGAATAACACGGCTGGATGATTCTTACCTTATAAAAAATCCTCTTTCTTAATTTCTTTTCAGGAAGAAATTAAGAAAGAGGAAAGAAGATGTTCAATGAATTACGATTTGAATTCTGGAGCGTGCAAGTATCTAAAGTGAGAAAGTCAGGCAGCAAGCTGCCTGACTCCAGAGGTTTACGGCTCCCAAACGTAGTGAGCGAGTGCGGTGATATAAAGCTTGCCTTCGACTGGCGACATCCCTACGGCCCAGGTCTGCCAGTCCAGTCCGCCGTATTGATCTGTGCCAGGGAAATGGACCGAGTAAAAGTTCATATTTGGATAGGGCCATTCGGGAACGTAGGTCGCGCCGCCGACTTTCAGTTGATTGCAAACAATCACAGCATTGGGTGTAAAGACCTCTTCTAAGGACGGCACGATAATATCCTTGAAAGCACCGATGGTAGGTTCACCGCTCCCAAAGGACAGGCCCCAATCTGCCTGATAAGTGGTTTCAAAGACAAAGGGTGCATGTTCGATATCGTAATTGATGACATTGCCATCGCGGTAGTAGCGCACATCCATTCCAGCGGCTGGCGAGACAAGTGATGCAAGCAATGGCCCATCCTTTGCCTGGACTGCATTCCGCAGGGATTTGATCAGTTCAGTGGCGCGTGGATCATTACAAAAAGAAACTGCGCTTGTAGATGTAGGAGATTGCCCAACGACAGTGCTTGGGATAAGTGTTGGAACAGGAGTCTGCGTCAGCAAGGGGATGGGAGTGAAGGTTGGGGAGGCGATCAAGGTTGGTTGGGGGGTAGCAGAAGGCAGGGCGGTGGGAGGCGGAGGTTCATCTATTGGAGCGGAACAGGCTGCGAGAGTCAATATTGTCAGTATTAGGAATATTTTTTTCATCTTCTTCCTTTCAACGACTTAAGCGGAGTCCAAAGTCTCCTGTCGTTGAAGTACCAAAGTCAGGAGACTTTGGACTCCGAGAAACTTAACAAAAAACTGGCGGAGAGTTTCCGCCAGTCCATTGTACTATTTTATGTAGTTGGTTCTTCCGCCATTTTTTTGGAGATACGTTTGATGACTTCCACCACGCCGCCGATGGGATTTTTCAAGGTTTCAAGTGCGACCTCCACAATTTCGGGGGCCATGCGTTTGAGGCTGCGGAAGCGCCGCTCAAGAAAAGTTTCATCAGGCTTTGGTTCTTCGAGCGCAGTTTGAATCTCCTGCAACTCCGCTTTTACATCGCTCTTCTGATCGGGTTGAAGATTCGTTTTTGAATCAACCTCCTTGTAGATGCTTTGAAAAAGTGGAGCAAGATTGACGCTCTGATGGGAAACAACATTGTGGTTTCCCGAAACAATATTGCTCCGATCTACGTTGCCGCCAATCACAATACTGCCGTTGCCGGCGCTGATACTATCCTTCTTCTTTCTTCCAGTCATACTTCCTCCTATTCATCTTTAGGTGCGATGACCACGCGAAAGCCAAGGTCATCATTGAACATCAATGGGATCGACCAGTTGCAAAATGACGAACGCGCAAACCATTGATAGCCGATCCACGAACCGCCGCGGACGATGCGATATTTTTCGTCGTCATCATACCATGTTCCAGTCCACTCCCAAACATTGCCGCTCATATCCCAGGCCTCTGTTGGGCTGACGCCCTGCGGAAATGTACAAACAGCTGTGGTACCGCCCAGCCCCGAACCTGTTGCTTCACTATCCCATGTGTTTGCGGCGGTCTTATCAAAGCCCTCACCCCATGGATACTCACGTCCGTGTTCGCCTCGCGAAGCGCGTTCCCATTCATTATCGCGTGGCAAGCGAATGGTATACCCCTCAGGCACAGCTACGATCTTTTTGGAAAGCCAATTGCAATAGGCTTCGGCTTCAAACCAGCTCACACCTACAGCCGGCACAATTGGGTTACTCAATTCAATGCTATGCCAGTAATACGGCACATTTCGTTTTGCAGGCGGACGATGCTCCAGCCAGTCGCGTGATACACCTTCGAGTGTACGTGAATCATATTTCCCTGTACGCCATTCCCAACCTTCACTACTCCAATATTCACGGCATTGATAACCGTCTTCTTTCACAAAGCGCGCAAACTGGATGTTGGTGACCGGATACTTCCCCATGAAATATAGATATGGAATCTCTCTCGCTTCTTTCTTAACCCCAGCCTGATACCCACCAGCAGGCACTTCTACAAACCGATCCAGGTCTCCGGGCCGCCACCCAAGCCTTCCAAGTAAAAGGCCTGCATGTCTCCTGATCTCAGGGCGGATGCTGCCAGCCTGCATGGTAGTAACCAATGCTTGTGTTACATGTTCCTTGCTTTGTAAAGGAACTCCGCCGGGCCATGTATCTAATACAGCATCACCTGCCAACACCACAGCCTCACCGGGAGGCCCGGGCTTATTGTCAACCAATGCCTCAACTACTTCACCTGCAACCTTTGGCAATTGCTGCCGAATGCCTAGATACCCGATGGTAAGCAGTGTTACTTCACGCCAGGCCTGCTCCCCCACATGCTCTGATAGTGTTTCAATGATTGGGGCAGAATCACCCTGGCCTTTTAATGCAAGCGCAACCGCTGCAAGATATTCTTCAAAAGTTAAGTGAATGAAGCCGTATTCACCCGGGCCGCGTTCAAGCAGAATGGCGGCATGGTCATGCACATCGGTCAGAAATTGCCGCGCGGCCTGATGAGGCGATACATCACCACGTTCATGAAAAAGCTCCTCCAGTTTGCGGCGCATATCCTCACGCCCCACCAGGCCAACACCGGGGCTGATCTTATGCATCCATAATGCAAGCGGTGCAAGAATGCGCACAGTTTGAATCTCGTCTATATCGCGGCCCGGTGCACGCCCGCTGAGGCTGCGAGCGCGATTCCACGTGGAAAGCAATGTGTTCACATATTGATCATAGAGCTGCACGCGACGTTCAGGCAGAGTGACACCCTGCCTCTTCATCAACGCAAGAATGGTAAGCAACAAAGGCGTGGAAGCCAACTGGCGCACACCGGGATTTTGCTGAATGGCATCCAGCAACTCACGGCGGTCTGTATCTGCATCGGCGCGGGCAACTGCGGTATTCCCCTGGGCTTGCTTCTCAAGCGCGTTTGTCCAATGGCCAACAAACTCCTCGATCTCGTCTTCTTCAAAATCAACGATGGTGCATTCAGCCAAACCTTCAGCAGACGGGCGGACTGCGCGATAACCGATCACACGGCTGGTCAGAACAAATTTATTGCCCACGCGGCGATGAAACGCGAAGAAATCCACCACACGTTCCACCACTGTATTGCGCATATTAATATCGCGGACTTCATCCAGCCCATCCAGCAGGATCAATGCACGCCCCGCTTTAAGCGCCTCTCTTAACATCGGGCCAACGGGCAGGTCTGCGCCGATGCCGTCAAAATATTCAGCAATGAAATCATCGAGGCGAATATCTCGTGTTTGAAGCGCATTGGCAAAAGCAGCCAGCGGAAGCAGAATGGGCAGGAAATCGGCTAGCCCGATTTGCCCACCTTCCCCACGCGCAAGGCGGAGTGCCAGATATTTTACAAAGGTGGTTTTGCCTGCACCCGGGTCACCCAGCACGATCACGCCTGAATGTTTTTGCATAATATCCAAAAGCGGGACAGGTTCTCCAAAATGCAATAACTCCTGCTCAGGGTTAGTAATGTCGCGCCCGGCCAGGCTGATGTCACGCTTCCATGTATCGCCTTCGGGTAATTCCATACGCGCCTTGAGCGGCACGTACAGATCAAGCAGTTTTAACTTTAGCGGAACGCGGTCTGATACACCCATGCCTTTCAGGCTGAGGTAATAATGGCGATCCGTCAGGTAGCCGAGATAGGCCGCAGTGGCCTCCCGAAGCTTTTCGGCTGGCATGGCAGGTTTGAGGTCCCGCCAGAAGCGATCTGCCAGGACAATCGTCTGCCCGTGGATGATGGCGCTATCCGTCACAGAACCGTTGACAGCGATGCTCTGGTCGCCTGCCTGAATATCCTGCTCAGATTTTGTTCGTTTCGTTACTTTTCTTGGGGTAGTCTTTTTTTCTATCATGCCCGGCCTCATTTGTTGGAGGCAGTATACAATAATTCAAAGGAAACGGGCTTTACCGTCTTGAAAGGTAGGCCGACTTAAAGAAAAAAGCCCGGTGTTTGCCGGGCTTTTCGATCAAAACCTGTCTATTTCTCTTCTGATTCGCCGAAAACGATAACCACAATGTGCTGATTTAGGAACTTCGGCGCCACTCCATCGGAAGAGGTGACCTGCCCCAAGGTATAACCGCCAGCGATTGGAATATTTTCTCCTAAAATTTCCTGCACAGCGGCGATCTCGGCCCCGGGCTGGGCTTTGAGTAGCATTTGCCAGGCAACATCCACCAACACGAGGGCAAAGACGGGTTTCGTATCGCCAAGTTGCAAGAGGGCCTGTTGAGTGGCGTGCCTCGCGGCGCTTTCACAAGCAGCGCGGCTTCCAACCAACAAATAAGCATCAATGCCATCACGGATGGTGGCGTTCATTCGGAAACTGCCATCAGCCTCCACGCGGATAGGTGCGCGCACAACCAAATCATCACCCTGCTCAATGCCGAGGGGATATAAACGCGCAAGATAATTTAAAGGTGGGAACGCCCAATCACGGGCTGGATAACCAAAGAGACCCGCATAAGTTTCGGAGGCAGGGCGACCATCCAATGTGCGCAGCCAAAAGCCGCGCGCGCGCGTGACTCGGAATTGACTCCCCACCGGGTCCCAGCCATGATCGGAGCCTACTCCTGTTTTCAAGTTGCCTCGCAGGAAAGCCGCCACCATTCCGCCGGCGCCACTTTGACTCCCGGTCATTTGATACGTATTGCCTGTGTGCAAATCACCACTCGAAAGCCCGCCGGTGATATTCAATAAGGATGAGATTGCACCGCAAAATTGTTCGGCATCGCCATTAAATCCATCTGCAAAGAAAAGGATGGATTGACGCTCGACCCGTGCCGACGCATGTTCCTCGATCTTTGAGGCTGTTTCACGCCCGGACTGTGCATAACCCGGCAGCCAGAGAGTATCTGCTTGAAAGTCACCACCCAGCAAAGCCACCACCACAGAATGTGGATGATACCCCGAGGTTGTGAGCCCCGCAGGGGAACTAAAACCGATCAAGGGAGTATCACCCAACAAACTGGAAACTCCATTTAATACTTCACGCGGTTGATATTGATGAGAGGCAACCACCATGGCTAGGACCGGTGCAGTTGCGCCCAAACGGTTCAGGGCCTGATGCGCAGCTTGTAAACCGGCTTCACGCCCATCCAGCGCCTGTGCATATCCTACGGATGCAGCCAATGTCATTTCGCCTCGCTACTCTTCAGCCACTGGAATCGTGAAATGGAAAGTTGTGCCAGCACGATAAACACTCTCAAACCAGATACGTCCGCCCTGCATTTCAACCAGACTCTTGGTGATATTCAAACCCAAACCTGTGCCCGGTGCTTCACGCGCTTTGGGGTCATCTGAACGGAAGAATTTCTGGAACATTTTTTGTTGATCTTCCATACTCATACCGATACCATCATCCTTGACCCACAAGTGGATGACACGAGGAGCGCCATCGGGATCCCATTGGTTTGCAGCCTCCTCCACCCCCACTTGAAGTGTTCCGCTTTCAGGTGTGTATTTGTATGCGTTGCTAAGAAGATTGGTAAGCACCTGCCCAACGCGGATGCGGTCTGCCCACATGGGAGGCAGGTCTTGGGGTATCACAATTTCGAGGATTTGTTTCTTCTCTTCGATCTGGCGTTTGATGGTACGAACGACTTCGTCCACCAGATCCGCGGCACTGGTGGCTTTATATTCGAGCCTCAAACGGCCAGCCTCGATCTTGGAATTATCGTTAAGGTCAGAGACCAAAGTGGACATGCGCTCCACATTTGATTTAATGGTGTGCAGGAAATTAGTCTGCATTTCATTGATCTGTCCCACCGCGCCGCCAGCCAACAACTCAGTGTAACCTTTGATGGAGGTCATTGGGTTCTTTAATTCATGCGCCACAAACGAGACGAAATCACTCTTGGCAAGATTTGCGCGTTGAACTTCACCATACAATTGTGCGTTGGAAATAGCGATGGCGGCATGATCTGTAAGACGGGTGAGGAAATCAATATCCACTTGTGAGTCGTTCTTGCTTTCCAAATACAACAGGCCGATCACAGTCGTTTCACGACGAATTGGGATCACCATCTGAGAATGTGAGTTGATCAGCAGTTTGTCCTTTGAAGCGACAACAGCCATTTGCTGCGGTTGACCCGTTTCCACTGCGAGGGCCATGGCAGGCAATTCAACCTTCATCGTTTCGTCAGGAAGGTTTTCCATCTGCTCATCAAACCCTTGATGAGACATGACGCGCAATTTTTCGTCTTCCAACATGCCGATCAAACCCGCTTCAGCGCCAGATTGTCTTAAGGCCCAATCCAATGTAATGCGCATGGCGCGGTCCATTTCAAGGCTGGCATTCAATTCACGGTCAATACGCTGCATGACTGAGAGTTCTTCCACACGAACTGCGAGTTCCTGGTCGGTGAGTGTATAGAGGCGCGCATTTTCAATCGCAACCGCGGCCTGCCCTGCAAAAGCGGTCAGCAGGGTCTGGTCATCTTGTACAAATGGAAGACCATCACGGCGGTTGATGACTTCGATCACACCTGTGACATGGTCTTTTACCTGAAGAGGCACGGCCATCAATGAACGGCTGACAAATCCTGTCTGCTGGTCAACACCTTTGAATCTACTCGCCGAATGCTGGTCTTCGTTTTCGATGACCGGGCCGCGTGTCTGCACTGCGCGCCCAACGATGCCCGTCCCCGCCGGTAAACGCTGGCCGATCAGGTTCGAGGCTACGGGCCCAACTGTGACCCTGAAAACAAGCTCGCCGGTTTGATCATCCACTAGGAACAAACTGCCGGCTTCACAATTCAAAATTCCCACAGCATTTTCAAGGATGTTCTGCAATAAGGGGCCCAACTCAAGCGTGGATGTTAATTGACGCGTGATCTCATTCAACGTGGAAAGCTGGTGGGCACGCTGTTGTGTCTCTTCCAGCAGGCGCGCTTTTACAATAGCGCCCGCGGTCTGATCTGCAATAGCCTGCAAAAGTTCAAGCTGGCCGCGTGTATAAGTGATCGCGCCGTCACGGCTGCCCACACCCAATGATCCAATGGTCTCAGCACCTGCATTAAGCGGCACACCCATCCAGGCAAAGACATTTTCCAACGCCGGGGTATGGCTGCGCGCCTGACATTCACGGACGTAATCCTGTGTGATGATCGGGCGACTCTTACGGATCACTTCCGGGCCGAGGCCTGTATTCAACGAAAAAGGCAGATTCTCACGCTCTTGAATCCGTTCATTATTCTCAACGCAGAAAGCGTAATAGTAATAGTCACTATCCTTATTGTAGAGAGTAATGTGAAAATGCGAAGTGGGGATGATCTGCGCTGTTTGGGCGGAGATCAGTTCGAGTACATCATCGAAGGTCAGGGTCACGTTCACGCCCTGAGAGACGCGGGTAAGCGCATTCATTTCCAAAATTCGGCGCTCAAGATGTGCCACCGTCTGCACTCGCTCGATGGCGATGGATGCCTGGTCACAAATGTTTTCGAGGAATCTCAAGTCACGAGGTGTGTACGGTTGACCGGATAAGCGGGCTCCCAAAGCCAGCCATCCATTGGGGCGCTCCTTGCCAGGCAAAACGATAAACAAACGCGCACCGAGCAATGCCAGGCGTGATTGTTCAGATTGCAGAGCTTCAGGCAGCACAGCGGTATTATCCAGATACAATGGCAAACGTTCCGTTTCAAAGTAACGCACGAATGGGCTTGTGGCGGTAAAACGGATATCGCTTGTGGGGCGGCGGTCGGCAGCGGGGAGAGCAGCGAAAAAGTCGTTGAGTGCATCATATGTGTAAACGTGGATCCGGCTCGGGGTCAGGGTTGAGGCGATCTGTTCGCGCAGGATCGCACCAATCGAGTTGAGATCCAAGGCCATGGTAAGCCGGTGGGAGAAACCTTCCAATTGTTCTGCAAAGGCACGCTCACCGCGGAAGAAGATCGTATCTACAGTATTCTGCAGACGGGTACGAAGCGGTTCCAACACAATTGCGATCAAAAAGATATAACCGCCGATCAAATAGGCATTGTTTGGAGGCATGTAATCACTGGCAAAGAAGCCCGCGCCCGTAACGGTCAGGGCGTATCCAAGCATTACCACTACAGTGAGCAGAACATACATGAACCCGCGCCGCACAATATCGTCGGTGCGCAGGAAGCGGAAACGCAAAATGGTGTAGCCGATCACCAGTGGGAATAAGGCAAGCGGCAGAAACAAATATGGCGAAAAATTGATCGGCCTCATAAAGCTAACAACCAGCCAGATGCTTAAAGGGACAAAAGCAAAAAGCGTGCCAACAAGAATCGCGCGCGCCTGGGTCTTGACCACCGGCGACTGTGCATACACCGCGTGATAGAGATTCATGGAAATGTAAAACAATATGCTAACGGCAATAAAACCATAAATATATTGCCAACTGCGAATGTAAGCGGTCGGCTGGTTAAAATCAAAAAGTGTAGTAAAGGAGTTTGCAGCGAGGATCAGCCCGACGAAAATTCCGCTCCAACGCAGGTAGGGACGATTGAAAATAACACGTGGTTCAATGGGGAAAACAAGCGCCAGTGTGATCAATGCTCCACTAACCAGTCCGCAAGCCAGAGTCCATAGGAATGTGAATTCGTGAGTAGTGATCAGGTTGAAATAAACGCCTGTGATAATGGCAAGTGAGGAGGTGAATAAAGAAAAAGCACGCCCGGCTGTTTCGTTGCGGCGGAAACCAAAGATCCACAAACTAACGGCCAGGAATAGAGCGCCTAATATGGAAGGCACAATAAAATAGATCGTTCGGCTGTAGGAAGGGAAAGCATATAAAGTGATCTCGAAGATATTTTCTTCCCCGCTGGTTGAAAGCACTGTTGCTGTGATGGCCTCTCCGGGGAAACGTCCCTGCAAAATATCACGAACATCCGCTGAACTATCAACCGCTATATCGTTGACAGCAACCAACTGATCGCCAACTTTAACTTCATTATATAAAGCCCATGCAGGGTCAGCCTGCTCCGGGCCCGTGCCGTTGAAGACCATCGTGTGTTCGTAGAACGCCCCAAGGAACGGCTGTTGAAACCAGCGGTTCGCCAAGAACAAGCCGATCAAAAAGACCACTACTGCAATCGCTTGATACGCGAAAACAATCCATTGCAGGATCTGATTGACCAGCGAGCCATAACGTTGAAAGCCAAGCTGTGAGGTGCGCGAAATGCCTTGTGCCATCATAATATCAAGATTTTACACTACAACCCCTTCGTCAGTGTATGGTACTTTCATGACAAAGAAGCAAGGTTAAAAAGAGAGAGACCACGGGATCCCCGCAGTCTCTCAGACTGGAAAAATTATTGACTATATATCCAGGTTTCTCACGCTCTTCGCATGAGTTTGGATAAATTTCTTGCGCGGGTCTACGGCATCGCCCATGAGCATGTCAAATGTGCGGTCAGCCTCGGCGGCATCTTCTACAGCCACCTGGAGCAAAGTGCGGTTAATTGGGTTCATGGTCGTTTCCCACAACTGCTCTGGGTTCATTTCACCCAGACCTTTGTAACGCTGTAAGCCCGCCTTCTCACCAAGTTCTTTCACAACCTTATCTTTTTCCTTATCGCTGTACACATACTTGACCTGGTTTTTATGGGCAATACGGTAAAGCGGTGGTTGGGCAATATAAAGATGGCCATCTTCAATCAATTGTGGCATATAGCGGAAGAAGAAGGTCAGCAGCAAAGTGCGGATATGACTTCCATCCACATCAGCATCGGTCATAATGATGATGCGTCCATAGCGTAGGCCCTCAAGATCAAAGTTATCGCCGATACCTGTGCCGAGCGCGGAGATCAACGACTTGACTTCGTTGTTGCCAAGAATTTTATCGAGGCGGGCACGCTCTGTATTCAGGATCTTACCGCGCAACGGCAGAATGGCTTGGAAATGACGGTCACGTCCCTGCTTGGCTGAGCCGCCTGCCGAGTCACCTTCAACGATGTACAACTCAGTTTTATTTGAATCACGTTCCGAACAATCAGCCAACTTGCCGGGCAGAGTGAGCGACTCAAGTGCCGATTTGCGGATGACAAGATCGCGAGCCTTACGAGCCGCATCACGCGCCCTAGCAGAGGTGAGGCATTTAGAAATGATTGCCTTCGCTGCTTGCGGATTCTCCTCAAGGAAAGTGCCAAAGGCCTCCCCCACCACCTGTGTGACGTAAGTCTGCACTTCGGGGTTCATCAACTTGACTTTTGTCTGTGATTCAAATTGCGGGTCGGGATGTTTAACGGAAACAATGGCAGTCAGGCCCTCGCGGGTGTCGTCACCGGAGAAGTTGGGGTCGGCATCTTTGAGCAACCCATTCTTGCGCGCATAATCATTGATCACGCGGGTCAGCGATGAACGCAGACCCGTCAGATGTGTGCCACCATCAATTGTATTGATCGTATTCGCAAAAGAATAGACCGATTCAGTATAGGCATCTGTATATTGGATCGCAGCCTCTATACCAATGTTTTCTATCTCTTTTTCAACATGCATGACCGAGTGTAAATTCTCGCGGTTGCGATTCAGGTAGCGCACAAATGAAGTGATTCCGCCTTCAAAGTAGAAGGACATTTCACGTTCAGCGCGTTCATCGACAAATTGGATCGTAACACCGCGCGTAACGAAAGCCATTTCACGGAAGCGTTGAACCAGGGTATCGAAACGATAATCAATGTCTTCAGTGAAAATCTGCTTGTCAAATCTAAAGGTCTGCTTGGTGCCAGATTCATCTTTGGCTTTGCCAACTTGTTTAATAGCGCCTTGAGGCACACCGCGCTTGTATTCCTGACGCCATAACTTGCCATCGCGTTTGACCTCGGTCACCACCCACTCAGAGAGAGCATTCACCGCACTGATACCAACGCCATGCAAACCGCCGGAGACCTTGTAACCGCCGCCGCCGAACTTGCCGCCTGCGCCAATCACCGTCATGACCACATCCACAGTTTCCATGGGATGTCCCTTAGCATCCTTCTTGGAAGGATGCGGGCCGACTGGGATACCACGGCCATTATCTTCAACCGTCACACTGCTATCGGCGTGGATGGTGATATTGATGGCAGTGCAGTAGCCTGCAAGCGCTTCATCAATTGCATTATCAACAACTTCATAGACCAGGTGATGTAAAGCTTTAATATCCGTACCGCCCACATACATGCCTGGGCGTTTACGCACATGCTCGATCCCTTCAAGGGCCTGGATGGAACTTACATCGTAATTTATTTTCTTCTCTTTTACAGCCATAACAACCTCCGACGATTGATTCTTTCAGTTAAGCCTGTTTGACCGCATTGTTCGTGCGTAATTTTTCGATCACGCTTTGCAGCCAGGTATTCATATCGCGATAATAAATGAAACTGCCAGCCAGCAAAGCAGTTGTGACAAACGAGTGGCCGAAGATGCCGACCAGGGTCACCCACGAATTCTCAGGGGGAATATTCCACAAATAATTCAAACCATATGAAAGCAGGAAAACAGTCAGCACGAACATACTGCTCGTGGGGAGTGTGAAGCGAGTCAATTGAATGCTGCTTATGATGGACGTGATGACATTCTGCTTTTTAACGAAAACTCCGTGCGGCCAGAAGAACAAGGGCACGATCACCCACATGGAACCAAGGCTCAAAAACAACACAAACAAATTCGCCAAAAACGCATTTAACTGGATCACCAAAAACAAGACCAGGGAAAGGGGCAAACCAATTGCCATGATAAAGATTCCACAAAAGATGGAAATAAGAATGGTCTGCAGGATGGCACCGGAAGTGGCGATCCCACTTTCCTCTTTGTTCGGCACTGATACCCATGCCACATTGCGGAAGTAAAGTCCGCCGCCGACCCAGCCGAGCAGAGTAAGCATGAAGATCCAGGCGGGAAAGCTCAGGGCACTGACCTGCAAAATGGCAGGATGTCCTAAAGGTGTGGTGGATGCCTCTTGGGGCAGAAGCAGGCTCGAGATCCCGATGGGAAGCGTACGCAGAAGCCAAAACAGGTTAATGTGTGGAATCGTGCGCTCGTACCAATCCAGCACAGCTTGAATATCCTGTGCAGATACGCCGCCCCTTCGCCAGATACCCACCACCTCATTCTTGATCGAGTCAAACAGGGCGTTCATTTGCAGGCGCGGACCAAGCCACATGAATAGGTTCAAGATAAGCGGCAACAGGATCGCTGTAATATGAGCAGCGATTGTATCGAAGCCTGCTTTGATGGAGCTGATAATGCCCGGCGGAGGGGGGAGATTTTCTATTCGTGAAACTTCCATAACCGATTGATTCTACCATACCCCTGCTTGCGTTCATGCGCACGCGCAGGTACAATCTTTTCATGCAAGATAACCGTTCTCACCTGCCATCTGCAGACCGTATCGGCGTTTTGATCGCATCTATATTGCTGGCTTTTGCATTGACAAAGCTCGTCCAATCACCCCGTCTCACCCTCACCCTTTCACTGCCCGGTTTCTATTTTGCCTTTCCCCTCACCATCGCCACATTCATGACCATTCTGGCCGCCGCGCTGACCGCTACAGGCATGGACTGGCTGACCCATACTCACCCTGCACTTCAGAAAAAAACAAATTTTGAGCACCTCATGCTGCCCACCATCACAACTTTTGTGATCGGCCTGCCGCTTTCACTCCTGCCGGATGGCCTGGCATGGTGGGCTGGGTTTGCATTTGGCGCGGGTTTGCTCGTATCCGTTATTATGGCTGAATACACCACCATTACCCCATCTGCGCCTGCCTATGCTCTTGCACGCGCAGGACTCACGGCACTGGCGTATGCCTTATTTCTGATCCTTGCCACCTTTGTCCGTTATTCAGGGGCACGAATGTTCGTGCTGGTTCCATCTATTTTTATTGTGGCGATGCTGATCAGTCTTCGCATTCTTCACCTTGATGGCACAGACCGTTGGGATTTTCCCTGGGCCATCGGCATTGGCATTGTTTGCGCACAAATCAGCGCAGGCTTGCATTACTGGCCGCTCACCCCCATTCAATTCGGTCTCACACTTACAGGTCCGCTCTATGCGCTGACGGTGTTGTCCATGAGCCTTGCAGAAAATATTCCCTTGCGCCGCGCAGTGCTTGGCCCTGCCATCATCGTGGGGCTGGCCTGGGTGTCTGCTATCTTTTTATAGCAATGCAATCCCTAACACTTACAAAAGAACAACTTCAAAAAATGATCGCCTATGTCGATTCACATGCGCCATTGGAATCATGCGGGCTTTTGGCAGGGCGCGATTCAAAAGTGGAGAAAATTTTGTTCGTGCAGAATCAGGCTCAAAGTCCGGTACGATACGTGATGGATCCCATCGAGCAGTTACGCGCCTTTGAGTGGATCGACTCCAATGGAATGGACTTGCTCGGCATCTTCCACTCGCATCCAACTGGACCTGAAACTGTTTCGCCCGCTGACGTCTCAGAGGCCGCCTATGCAGTTGTGCATGTCATCCTTGCTCGCGTGGGGAATGAGTGGCCCGCCCACGGCTATTGGATCGAAAAAGGCAGTTTTCGCGAATTGACCTTGCAGGTCTTGTAAGCAACCTTATTTGATATTCTGTGTTTTTATCACTATGTTTCGTCATTGCGAGGAGGGTGCTTTTCCCGACGAAGCAATCTCATACTAATGTTAGGGATTGCTTCGGGCAAGATCAAAGGCGCCCTCGCAATGACATAATTCCACTGGAGGAGTTTTGATGCAAACTGTAATAGACCTTGCGGTTATCTTGTTGGCTTACGTGTTTGGCTCGATCCCATTTGGATTGTTGATCGTTAAACTAAAAACAGGAAAAGATATTCGCGAGGTGGAAAGCGGCAGGACTGGCGGAACGAATGCCATGCGCGCCGCAGGGTTTTGGGCGGGGTTTGCAACTGCCATGCTGGATATATTGAAAGGCGCGGGAGCCGTATGGGTGGCGAAATGGATCACACCTGCAGAATGGGTGCATGTGCTCGCTCCACTCGCCGCGATCCTTGGGCATAACCATTCGATCTTTTTAGCTGAGCGCGATGAAAACGGAAAGCTCATACGTTTGCGCGGTGGTGCGGGCGGAGCACCATCCGTTGGCGGCGCCATGGGGCTTTGGTGGCAGTCGATCTTGATCATTCTTCCGCTCGGTATGTTGACCTTCTTCTCAATCGGCATTGCTTCCATTACAACCATGGCAGTGGCAGTATTCGCGATTATCATTTTCGCTATTCTGGCCGCGCAGGGAGTCCTTCCCTGGGCTTACGTCTGGTATGGCGTTGGCGCAGAGATATTGCTCATCTGGGCACTGCGCCCCAATTTGAAGAAATTATTCGAAGGCAATGAGCGGATCGTGAAATATAGTCTGAATGGATGGTTGAGAGCGAGAAAAGAGGGGAAAGAGGGTCAGTGAGCAGCGAGCAGTTATCAGTAAAAAAATTAATCAGTTGATGGAAACAAAAAGAGACTGTTTTTGGCAGTCTCTTTATTATTTGACAACTCATTACAGGTAGATGACTTTATTTATCATCAGCGCGATAACGTCTGAGAAAACCAATTAGCGTAAGATATAGCCTGCGAATAATCCTTATATTCATAATATATTCATGGGTTCTCCAAGTCAGCGTATTCTTTATCAAATTCAATTCAGCCTGAAGGCGTCTGGTTTTTTCAGTTATTTCTGCAAGATTATCCAAAGTTCCAATTAATTTTGAAGTGTCTATACCGGAGGGTGAATAAACTAGTTGACTCCCATCCTCTTTCTGATAATGAGTGAGCAAGAACTCAGTCAATTTGTTGGCATGTGACACGCGCACATCCAACACCAGTTGAATTGCCGCTCGCAGCTTCCTGTTCCATTCTTGCAAATCTGCGCACATCACCTTCCAAACAGAACCCTGTTCAGTTATTCCATCCGCCACAGGGACTCTCAAGGATTCAGGCATCAGGCCTTCTGTTGCAAATAAACGTCTCCAGAGTTGGAACTCAAACGCTGCATCATACGAGTCATCATGCCAATTGGCCTTGAAATGCAGGCAGGTGGGGGTGCTGACATAAGCAAAATTCTTTTCTCCGCCGCCTTTAATAATTCTTACCCACATATCCCAATCAGCGGCGCTGGGCAGTGTATCATCCCAATATCCATATTTGGCAAAACATTCACGCCGATGAATAACACATCCTGCTGGAATCTCATTCCGTTTCTTATTCAGAAAGGCTTCGAGCATAGGAGAAAATTCAAGGTTAAATGTGCCAGGTACAATCATCCCAAATGGGATTACCCAAAGCGGACGGCTGTAGGCGATCTCAATATTCTTATCTTTGAATGCTGGAAGCAGCAACTCCAAATGATCCGACATCCATAAATCATCATGCGCCATGAAAGCGATGTATTCGCCGCCAGCAGACTTCAAAGCTATATTGCGGTTTGCGTAACCAAAACCTGGGGCTTTGGGCAAGTCAAACCAGCGGATTCTGGAATCGACAAAGCCCTGAACGGCATCTGCTGTGTTGTCTGTGCACCCATCGCCGACGATCAGCAGTTCAAAATCCTGAACAGTTTGGGCTAGTACAGATTGAATTGCGAACGGCAATACATCCGCCCGATTATGGGTTGGAAGTAAAACACTGACCAATGGGTGGTTCTGCAAACCTGGCTCCGTGTTCAAATTTATCCGCCGCGTGGATTCTCAAACTTATGAGGGATTTGATCCGTATCCACTGGCAGGCGATACTTATCTGGATTGGCATGATCATATTGAATGGTCGGGAAATTAACGGCTACAACGTCCTTGCTGCCAATATTACGATCCGCATGCCAGATCCCGGCCGGTATGTTCATTAACCGCCGTCGCCGTTCTGAAAGCACGATCTTGGATACGAGTCCATTTGTAGGCGAATCGGGGCGGACATCGTATAACACCACTTCCATATCCCCGAAAAGGATGAAGTAGCGGTCTTCATGTTTCTTGTGAATGCCCCAACCTTTTATGATCCCGGGCCGAACCGTAAAACAATAGGCAAAGACCAGTGGGTCATTCGTCCATCCCCAGCGGGGATCGAAAAGCTCGCAGACTTCTCCGCGATCGTCCACTTGCGTAGGCACATCATGAAAGGTCACCCCAAACGGTACTTGCTGTATGGATTCTCCGTCAGGTGTTACGGTTTGTTTATCTTGTATGGGTTCCATTGGCTTATCTCCTTTAGTATTTAATCTCTCATCCCCACTATACCAATGTTTTGATTAAATTATCATCTTGACTTTCAAAATTTTTCGTATGATGTCATCAGGTGGATTCTTATTTGCAGCACTGAAACCAGATGGCCGCATCTGAAATCTCTCCGATTTTCTCTCTGCCATCCGGGCAGGTATCGGGGAAGGGAAAATTGTTGTTCAGGCACTCGGTACACGGAATGATCTGAGGACAAACGTCGCGTATATCTGTATATCTTTTGTTTTCCTCCCTGCATGTATTACAGGAAACACACGGAGGGCAACTTAATTTTTTAGTCTCTATATCTTCTTCACAAACATCACAAGCTTTGCATTCAGGGCAGAGTTTATAGCGCTCTTCTTCGCTTTCAAAATCATTGAGATACTTATTTTGGCAGGCCTGACACGGGCCATAGCATTCAGGACAGGATACGTTCGAAGAATATTGATCCTGGCATTCCTGGCAAGCTCCATAGCACTCGGGACAAACTTCTTGAAAGTCGTTGTACTCTGTTTGGCATTGCTGATATTCAGCGCAAGATGGACAAATATCCGGGTGATTTAGGTCCACCAGCCAGGCCACACCGCCAGCCTTTTCGCATTCTTCAAATGTAATCTTTCGGGAACTATCCGATTTTAGGTAAAAGGCGGCGAATCCAATACCTAAAAGGAACCCTACTCCCAAGAATAGAATAATTCGTTTCTTCATCACTTTGCCTCCAGTCTAAATCTGCTGCACAACAGTTTGCAAATATTGTCCCTGTAAGGATTAACGGCGGTGGCTTGATAGTCCCCTCACCAGCTCTTCAGTCCAAGCAGCACATTACGCCGCTTCCATCCAGGCTTCCTGGTCATTTTGCACTCTCGAAACCTGATATGGCAACATATCTAACGGGTAAGCCACTTTTTAACTGGCGCAACAACTTTGAGGTAAAACTTACGCACAAGAGAAATATTGGTGATGAATTCGTACATTTTCCATATTGAAGTGCTCTTGATATTCTTTAATTTTTCCTGGGTATCATTCAAAGCATTTTTCGTCTCGCCCAGGAGGCTTTGGGTAACATCCAGGGCGATAGTGACTTTTAGCAAATCGTTTTGAAGAGAATCTACATCAGCTTGTTGTTGATTCGTTTTGATACTGCCCACATTGTTGGCGGTGGTCTGAATTAATCTCTCCAACAAGCGTTCATGAAAGTCATCAGATGAAATGAGACGCAATAATTGGA
Organism: Candidatus Villigracilis sp.; assembly: GCF_057083605.1. Taxonomy (NCBI): domain Bacteria; kingdom Bacillati; phylum Chloroflexota; class Anaerolineae; order Anaerolineales; family Candidatus Villigracilaceae; genus Candidatus Villigracilis; species Candidatus Villigracilis sp. Next base: position 25,899 of record NZ_JBXMTI010000032.1, read on the forward strand.
TGTGATGTTCTTCGAAAAATGGATATTTTTGGGATAATTCCAGCATCTTCCATTGACGGATGAGATCAGCACTGGGATAAAGATCAGAGAGATGAGCCAGGTGGTCGTCTTTACTGATGATGCCGCATCCAAAATCACTATCCAGGGTGACATAATTAAGCCCTTCGGTAAAGAGAACCACATCCAAATAGGCGGCAAAGGTGAGGCCACACCATGCCCCGGGAATAAACTCTGGCACCGTATAAGCTGCACTGGGCGGGAGACAATCGTGAATTAAGACGACCCCATTACTTTTGACAAAATTCAAGCCATATATGATGTCTCGAAGGGAAGCCGCATAGGTGTGAAAAGAATCGATGAATACAAGATCGAATTTTTCCCCAGTTCTCGCAAGTTTGACAAATAACTCCTCGCCAGATTCATCCTCTGTAGAATAATCAATCAGTTCTCCATCCGAAAAATCGGACAGGCGTCTATACATAACTCGTACCCGCCGTGAGAATTGCTGCTTATCTACATGCGAGAACGTTCCTCCAGTAGTAGGCGTGCATATTTCGAGGTAAGTTGTGTATCCATACCTCTTGGCCAATAAGCGGGCTATTTCGTATTTATGCATTTCCTACTCCGTTTACATGATTCTAAAGTTTAAGCCCAGTGCCCGTATACAAAGCAAGAACAATGAAGACAAAACATAAGTAATCATGGTTGAGAGGTTGAAGGCTATCTGCAACAGGGTTTCCATAAATTCAACTTGCAAGATCAATAGTCAGTGGGCGCAGAAAAAAAACTCAAAGCCAGTAAAATACTAGAAAATGGCGGCGAATCCAATGCCTAGAATGAACCCTACCCCCAAGAGCAGAAAAATTCGTTTCTTCATCGCTCCACCTCCAGTCTACATTTGCTGTACAGCAGTTTGCACAGATTGGCCCGTTAACACACTTTATTAGCCCAAACCTACAATGGCTATTAATTTGTTGATCAACCAATATAATGCCCATATTACTAATACTAACCAAATTATCCCTACTCCTACAGATGACAACATACTATCCTGATCAAATTGCTGGTCAAGTTTGGCCCAGACATCGAAGGAGATATGATGATTTAAATGTTTTCCTTTTGCTTCCAATTCAGAGATTTTTTCCTGGTGTCGTTTCCATATTTTATAAGTCGAAGTAAACTCGGGGTCACTCTCAAAAATGATGACTTTCTTATCCTTGATTTTTTGATGAGTATTAGACACCAGCCAGGCGCCATCGGTAAAATTCGTATAAAATTTACATCCTAACCCATAGATATAGGCATAGGTGGCGTGGGTTTGGGAGGCAAATATGAGATGAAAAGAAGTGATTCGAAGCGGAGATTGAATTTTAATGATTTCATTCCCCTTGAGCATTGCTAAATAAACAGGGAAAAATAGTAACAAACTAAATGGATAAATGATTTCTTGATGCAAGCTGGAGAATTTGAACCCTTCATTTTCAAGAGTGGCGATTTCTGAAGCCAATCTCTTTTTTAATTCATCAGAAATTTCTTTGTCGTATACAAGTTTGTAGGAAGCCAAGGCTTTTTCTCCTATAGAACTGGCGGAGGGCTGACGGTTTGCTGTGCGGTATCAGACAGATTTTTTGCCTTAAGCCGCCTTCTCTAATACAAACTCATCAAACAAATGAACCAAACCCATTTTACTCGCCAAGGCAGCAGAATTAATATTTTCTACATCGTGGCTATAAAACGGAATAATTCCTTCAGATTGCAAACTGCTTGCCCATGCCATGACTACTTGTTGAGCAAGTCCTTTCCTTCGATGGTCGGGGTGAGTAAATACCCATGCTTCTGCGGATTTGGAATTTTGCCGAGATGAAACACAGGCTGATATTATCTTCCCTTCCTGCTCGATTGCATAGACTTTATCAGCGAGTCCATTAAAGCCAAAAGCTACTACTTTGGGATTGTCTTGACTAAAACATTTCACATTGCCAAAATCCACACTAGCGAAGTTATCAGGAAATATATAGGTTTTTGAATGTCCTGATGTAGTGCTGATTCCAAATGAGTTAAACAATTCAACCGCGGATTCTATTTTGAAGGATTGTACATCGCATACAGTTAACTTGCCGCGCAATTCTAACGGCAATGAACCATCAAAGTAGATGATTTTTTGTTCATCAGAAGTGCAAGCAAGAAGAACGAGTGGAAATTCATCAACATCTGGAGAAGCTCGCGTTATGAAATTACCTTCGCCTGTTTCGATGCCTTCGAGTTCCATTTGAAAGTGTAAATAATCAATCGGCTTCATGGTTAATCGTTTTCTATGAGTGGAAGGTGTCTGCCTAACGATTTGCCTTGACATCTGTGAACGGGCATGGACTCTGTTTATGAGCAGAAGAAACTCGAAACTAGAAAAATGCTTGAAAATTCACAGACTGTGCTACATGCGGTGTTAGACCATTTTATGCCCAAAGAGGATTTCATTATGCTGGTGATAATCGCTCTCTGAGTTGTACCAGATGATGACCCAGCATTTAGGCCATCCCAGAAAATTCATCGCTCCATATCTCGTGTTTCCATCACGCACACTCAACTCCCCTGCTCGATATTCGGCAATCAACGGTGGAAGTGATAATGGATTTGAAAACGATCTTGCCAACTTACTGGTGCGAGCAACCCAGTGATCCTTATCGACCACGTATTCCATTCCCGCTTCCGTTCCAACTGCTGGAGACAAGTCAGTAAGGTTAACTTCAATCGGCCCATTCCACCAGCGTTTTTCTCGTTTCAAACCTTCTGAAAATTCTAGATTTGACTTCCCACCTCTTCCAGTCAAAAGGTATTTGTGAACCCACTCCTCGATTTTTCCTTCCCTGGCCCATTTTTGCGCAGAGCAGGTATCGAATTCCAAGAGTCTGATTTCTTCTTCCATGCTTACTTCGTTTGACTGCATCAATTTTCCCTTCAAGGATGAATAGGCTTCATTCCCACCACTTCATATCAGGGGTAAGCAATAGCGCCTTCTCCTTTTCTGATTTCACCCATGCCGCAACCTGATCCAACATTAGTTCAATATCTACATCAGTTGTGTCAATGATGTTTACTTGCCATCTTTCATCGCTTTGTTTCCGGTTGACCCAACAATTATAGGAATGTTCAGGCGGTCCATTTCCAATAACAACATGCTGTTCTCATTGCGGATCCCAGGCATGCATTCGGTGCCAGGATGCCCAGTTGAGAACATCCTGTGTTGGCGGCCATTTGGGATCAAAACCTCGTTTTCGCATCCGCTCAATTCGGACCGGGTCACTGCAATCTAAAAGGCAAGCTGATATCCCTGACAGCTTTCGAGCCGAAGGACAAGCCAGAAGCTCTCCCAAAGGAGAATGGCTGGTAAGTAGAAAGTCTCGACCTTCCTGCTGGTGGTTTAGCGCGAGTTGAACCCATTCCTCCAATTGTTGACAACGGACATACTCATCTGTCATTTTTCTCTCATCGCAATCATGACAAACGAGATTTTCCAGTTGTGAAGACAGGTTCTTTATTACCGTGGATTTCCCTGATGCTGCTGCGCCGCTTACTAAGGAAAACATTGTTAGGCCACCTTCATATTTAATTTATAGGTTATTTCTGATTATTCAGCCTGTCCATACCCGTAAGGTAGCGCCAAGGGCAACTCGCGTATTGTCTATTTCAAAGCGATATTAAAGAAATAAACCCGCTCTCCGCTAAATAGCTGTTGCTTGGGATCCCATGGGAACAGGATCAGCACATCGAACTCAACGGACTGACCATTCGGGGGAGGCATATCCAGCCACTGGGATTGATATGTGGCCGTAACATGTGCTTCCTCAAATACACCTTGAGGGCCGATGACAATATGCTGCATGTCGAAATGAATATTGGGAAATGCCCCAAGCAGTTGTTGATAGAACTGCGTTGCACCCTCCTTGCGATGCCAGCTCACACCACTATTTGCGACGGTATAAACGCAATCTTCGGTGAGCGTGGCCATCAAGCCGGGGATATCACGCGAGTCCTCGGCTATGGAGTGATCAATCCAAAGTTGACGGATCATCTTGTATTCATCGGGGTCAACTTTTCGGCGAAGTTGCCGGACAATGGCAGAGTCGAGTCTTGATTTCATTCGTGAAATTCTCCTTGACTTATCCGGGTGAATTTCTATATAACATACTATGAACAGATTTTACTCTTACTTCCCATACATCTTTTTTATCTAAGGCACGAAGTGATCATAAAAGAAGCAATCTACATCATAATCAGGCTTCCCGTTCCAAACAGGTTTGACACCAAACGCCCAATAACCAAAAGTCAATTTTGATTGACCCAAGACAATTGACTCAAACACTCAGGAAGTATTTAGCGAGCAGGATCAATCCAGTGACGAGGATGAATTGAAAGGCAATAATCAGCCAAAATGCGACTGGTTGCGTTTTGCGGAAAACGCTCAATGCAGGGCTCTCTTTGCCTGCGGATATGGAGGTCTTGCCTCTCCAGATCTGATAGACGATTATGACAAAACCAATGCCACCAGCAATTAACAACCAAGTGTTCATTACAATCTCCTCAGGGCTACTAATAGATTTCGCGGGGAGGTAGCCCTGGGCTCCTCGCGGTAAATCAAGAGACAACCACGATTTGCAAGACAAACGCCCAACGGATTGCGATATCATTCCCTTTAGGGAACATCGTCCCCGAAGGTGTTCTTCCCGAGCGGGATCGCGGATTTGCCCTACGGGCTGTAGCGCTGGGGCGAGCGTGGACTCTGCTTGGGAGCAGAAAAAACTCGAAGCCAGGTCCCTCTCCAAATACGATCAACTTGCCCTTCATCCTTTTCCAAATCTTAATTGCGTATTTGGGGAGGGTGTCCGCATCGTCCCCGTAGGGGGAAGGACGGGTGAGGCCAGTGCACGATTTGTTAGGCGTCATCTACTTCCCGATCGCTTGTTTTTCCGAGAGATAACAAAGTCGTCAAGTTGCAGACGAATGTTCTCCCACATGACAACTTTGTTGCCAAGCTTTGCAATTGCGCGAACATCACCATCTTGCGATACTACAAAGCCGATGCTATTGTCAGTGCGTGCGCAGTATCGCATCATCGACCTATGGCGAGTTCCATAGTGATGATAATCAACGCGTCGAAGCCCTTTTGGGCTTCCCAAGGGGCCGGAAGCAATATAGATAGAGTCTAATTCATCTGCGAAGGTGATTTCCACTCCGAAACCGCGCACAGACAAATCTGGTCTCAGTAGGACAAGCCCATCAACACGAGATAGCAGAGAAACGAACCAGATACTGCCATCAATCTCGCTACGGCTATCGAGAAGATCAGCTTCATCCACCTCCTTGCGGAGATAGATATCAATAGGAATTGATGTTCCATATTGAGACACATGATCTTCAAAGATTTGATCATCAGCATCAGTGCTTCGGATTTGCAGTAAGGATTGCCTTTGCAGAGCTGTTGTCAAGCGGCGGTAATCTATCTGATATTTGAGATTTAAACCCGTTCCAGATAAGTCTGGTGTGATAAGGAATGCTCCACCGTGACGATAATTCCTTGCTCGAAGGAGTAAACGGCATAGAACTGTTATCCAGTTGTCTTCCAAGGATGAAACCCAATGGCTGCGTTTTTCAAATATTCCATCGGGAAGTACTTTTTTTACAGCTTCTACGTATTCTGATATTGCTGGCTGGAGCTGCAAACGAATTGGGCCTTTACGTAGAACATCGCTAGTTCGATTGATTAGTGTGCCAATACGAAGTTCAGCAATTCGCTCATAGCCTAAGTATGCCACTAAGTGACCAACGCCGAGAATACTTGCTTGGAAAAGTCCTGGCCTCTCTGGACCAGATTCTGAGTCGTAGTTTAGAAAGTCGTGATAACGATTACCTTGATCAACCAGACCCCACATATGCAGTTGACCATTCTGATTTGGAAAAACGACAAATGAAGATGTGCGTGGGTCTGATGCGCGCGCGATTTTCACCAAATCAGTCACGCTAAACAAGATAGGCTCTGAAAATGGGACGAAACTCCAGCGATCATTAACAACTCTTTCTGGTGGTTCAGGGTCTGGATTGGCTGGGTCAAGATAAATAATATGGCAGAAAACAGACTGACTCTCCTCAGTTCTGAGGCTGGCAAAATATAGCGTTTCAAAAATAGTAGCTACTTGTTCCAGCGGAGGACACGGAGACTTTCGTTGCCGAAGTTCCCTACACAGCGCATCAGCAAGATCGTAAGGCTGTTTGTAAGTTAAGATCATATTCATTGACACCTTTACGGGATAGACTTTAACGGATGTACGTTCTCATATGTTATGGGGTTCTGCCATAACGCCCAACGAGACTGTCGAAAAACCCCTAGTTCGAAAAATGTTCTTAAAAATCTCCCACAACAGACTAAAAAATTGCCAAAATGTTGCCAAAGTGTTGTGCGGAACACCAAAAACCAGACGCCTT
>NZ_JBXMTI010000033.1:0-82314 GCF_057083605.1 Candidatus Villigracilis sp.
AAGGCGTCTGGTTTTTGGTGTTCCGCACAACACTTTGGCAACATTTTGGCAATTTTTTAGTCTGTTGTGGGAGATTTTTAAGAACATTTTTCGAACTAGGGGTTTTTCGACAGTCTCGTTAGCCCGCTGTTTACAGCAGAGCAAATTCGGAATTTGTAAAATGAATTCACTGCAAAACATAGTTGTTGTGCCTTTTCAACCAAACTATCAGTCTGAAGTGAAGAGTCTGATCTTGGCTGGGTTAGCAGAACACTGGGGTACACTTGATTTAGGTAAAAATCCTGATTTGAATGAGATAAGTTCGAGTTACTCCAATGGCCTGTTTTTGGTTGCTTTACAAGACAATAAAGTAATTGGCACGGGAGCGATTGTTCCAAAATCAAATAACACTGCGGAAATTGTTAGAATGTCAGTTGTTACAAATGTGCGTCGCAATGGTATTGGAAAAATGATTCTTGGTAAATTGTGTCAGTACGCAAAATCTAATGGTTACAAGCGGGTTATTCTTGAAACCACTGAAACTTGGCATGAGGTTATTAAGTTTTACAAGAGATTTGGGTTTCAAATAACTCACTATCTTGATGGCGATGTTTATTTTGCCCTCGATATGTGAAATTTCAGCAGAAGTATCGTGAACAGAATTGTTTCACTTCTTTCAATGCAATATTTGTCTTTTGGCAAAAAGTGGGCGAAAGTGCGTCGCACCAGACGGGTGGATTCATTCTATTAAGGAGACTAGTCCACGCATTTGATTTATCTCATTGAGTAAGGTGCGACGCACTCCTGTTCTCAACTTTTCACACAAATCAATACCTGCAAATACCCGATGATTATCAGGTCAATTTGGGTTTATACTACGCTCAAACATTGTCCCATTTTGATAGGGAGGCCAAGTATGCCTCAAGTGTTACCCTCCCGCCACGCCATAGCGCAATTCTTTTGGTGACTTCTTTCAATATGAATTCTGGTGACAAATCAAACAATACTATGGGAAAACGCAAAAGGACCCCGCAAGAAATAGAAACCGAAGTGCTTACTCAGAGTGCTAGACGATGTTGTCTTTGTTTCGGCTTACAAATGGATCTGGCTGAAAAGAAGGGGCAAATTGCGCACCTTGATAGCAATCCTGCTAATATAGATTTCGAAAACTTAGCGTATCTTTGTATCCCTCATCATGATGAATATGACAGCACTACTCGGCAAAGCAAGGGGTTAACACTCCATGAAGTAAAAATGTATCGAACTTTACTTTATGAAGCAGTTCGGCAGTTACGTGGAGATGTTCGCCCTGTCGTTCATGTAGATCAATCCGCGGCAGAAAACGAGGATGAAGGCAGTACGAGTTCGGAGATTCACAGCTTGTTGGCTAAAGTTCAGGCGAGAAGCGTGACTTTAGCTCAATGTTTAGCGGAGGCGTTAGCAATAGCGCAAAAAGCAGGGGATGTTCCGTTTGAAAAATTTTGTCGTAATGAACTCTCTGGATATGCCGACCCAACTTCATCTCCGATTCCTCATCGCCTTTTGGATGTTTATGTATCTGGGACTTCACGAATTAACTTACAATCAATTGCATGGGCAGGAAATGCGAGCAGCGTCTTTGAGTATATGCGTCGTGAACCTGAACATTTTTTCCAATATAAGGTTCTAATTGCTCACTCAGTATCTTCAATAGAGTCAAACCTACAAAATTCCGATCTCCAGAAAGGAATTGTCACGCTGTCTTTCACGTTGGGGGATATCAACCCTGACGCTGATAATCCTAATGCGGAGTTAGTGGCATATGCACAACCTTCAGACTATCAACGTATCTTAGAGCGTATCAGGAGAGAACTTACCGTTTATTTGCTTAACTTGTTGCCTGAACATCATCCCTAAGTTTCTACACAAAGGGGTCTCAACACGGGCGCAATTTCTGCAGTTCGGCATCAGAGGTTGCCCGCTAAATTGGGCTATATTATCCTCATTCCTTCACACACACCAACCCCTTCAAATATGCACCCTCTGGAAAATGCAAACTGACCGGGTGATCACTTCCCTGCGACAAATGCTCGATGATCGTCGCCTCCGTGCCTGCATCCAATGCGGCGGAAGCGATGATCTTTTGGAAGAGGGCCGCATCCACTCCGCCGGAACAAGAGAAGGTGACCAGGATGCCGCCGTGTCGTAATAACTTGAAAGCCAGCAAGTTGATGTCTTTGTATGCGCGTGATGCTTTCTCTGCATGAGCGGCAGTGGGAGCGAATTTTGGCGGGTCAAGAATGATCATGTCGAAGGAGCGGTTCTCGTCACGGAATTTTCTTAGCAGTTGAAAGACATCGCCTTCAAGCGATGTGTGACGGTCAGCGGGGATGCGGACGCGGTTGATAGCGATATTTTCTTCAAGCAAAGACAATGCATCGGCAGATGAATCAACAGATAACACGGATTTTGCTCCGTTCGCCAGCGCATGGATCGAAAATCCGCCAGTGTAACAAAAGCAATTTAATACATCGCGGTCTTTGGCAAGTTCACCCACGCGTTGACGGTTTGCGCGTTGGTCGAGGTAGAAGCCGGTTTTGTGGCCAGTGTCGATGTTGACTTGAAAAAGTAATCCGTGTTCCGTAATTCGTAATTGGGGATTTTGGATTGTGCCGCGTAAAATTCCAGTAATAGGTTTAAGGCCTTCCAGTTCCCTCACATCTGCATCGGAGCGTTCGTAGATGTTTTGAATACCCGCCTCTTCGATGAGCAAATCGGCGATGGTTTCTTTCCAGAATTCAGAACCAGCAGTGGTGGATTGGAGCACGAGAATATCTTTGTACCGATCCAGGACAAAGCCCGGAGTCCCGTCAGACTCGCCATGCAACAAACGATAAGAATCAGATTGACTTTCGACCTTTGACATTCGACGCATTTCAATGGCAGCGCGAATCTTTTTACGAAAGAATTCCTTATCAACAGCTTCATCCTCAAACGTCCACACCCGCGCGCGGATCTGGGAGTGTGGGGAGTAGGAGGCACGAGCGAGGAAATGCCCCTCGGACGAGAGCAAGTCAACGGTTGAGCCTGAAGCGGGTTCTTTGTCCAATGGTAGAAGTGCACTCGCAAAGACCCAGGGATGGCGTCGCAATAGACTCTTTTCACGTCCATGTTTTATGGTGATCTTCATGGTGGGAGTGTATCACAGCGTGGTATTATCGCATTCGTTCATGTCGTTGCGAGGAGGGAGTACTTCCCGACGAAGCAATCTCTGTCATAATGCCGAGATTGCTTCGGGCGAAGAGCAAGAGCGCCCTCGCAACGACATAAGAATTCAATGGAGACTCATGTTAAAACCAATTCGTTGGAATACTTTTTTTCTTGACTTTCTTAGAATACAGATCGGTTTCTTCTTGTTTGGGCTGGCGATCACCTTGATGATCCGTGGAAATATTGGCACGGGTGCGTGGGCGGTATTAGAAGTGGCACTGGCGCAAAAAATCGGCATCACCATCGGGACGATGACGGTGGTGATGGGGTTCATGGTGCTTTCAGGCGCGCTGATCATGCGTGAAAAAATTGGATGGGGGACGCTCGCAAATATTTTGTCGATCGGGCCGTGGGAGGATTTCTGGCTTTCGTTCGTTCCATCGGTGACGGATAACCTGCCCTTGCAAATTGGCATGTTGTTGCTGGCGATCTTTTTAATGGGACTCGCCAGCGCCATCTATATTGGCGTGGATGCGGGCGCGGGTCCGCGTGACAGCATGATGCTGGCGATCAAACGCACTACGGGTATCAGCATCCGCGCGGCGCGTGCAATCATTGAGGTGACAGTAGTGACGATAGGCTGGCTCTTGGGCGGCCCCGCAGGTTTTGGCACATTGGCTTATGCCATTTTGGTTGGCCCATCTGTGCAATGGGGATTTAAAATATTCAAAGTCCAGCCGCATAAACCGATAGATGAAGTGGTAGTTGCAGGAGTTGAAGGCGGCGCGGAGTAAATTTTATAGGGAACTCAGATCAAATTTCACCGCAGAGTCGCTGAGAACGCAGAGAAAGCTTTTGAAAACTCCGCGAACTCCGCGTCTCGGCGGTTCAAATTATGTGATATCAAAATTCTAATAAAATGCGGAGACATAAGTTAGGAGAAACCATGACCGAATCAATTGATAACACTCCCGTTTTTGAACCTGAAACTGTTTCCGAACCGAAAAATAGAAGCGGCGGGGCGCTGGCAATCTTTTTGATCTTTGCACTGCCCATGCCGTTTTGTTTATTCATCTACCATTTTGTGTTGTGGACGATGGAACAAAGCGCAATTGTTTCGTTGAGCGCCAAAAACTGGGCATGGGCTGGGCCGATTGGGTTGGCCCTGCAGGGCGTTGTCATGGCCCTGGCTGCTGGCTTGTTATGGCGCTTTACAACTGATGATCGTTTCAAACCCGTATATGCCGGTCTGTTTGGTGCAGCGTTAATGGCTTTCCCTGCTTTGTTATTGCGGGCGCTTGGGCCGAATAACGATCAGATCGGCTCGATGCTTCAGATCGTCCTTTCATTGGTGGCAGGTTTCGTCGTCATTCGTTTTCGTGGGAAAGATGTCGTTTGGGACCGCGGCGCGCTTCCCTTCGGATTATTGATGGGAGGTATCGGCATTTTGCCGCTTGTGATCTACGGTTCCTTTGGCTCCTTTGCCGATGCCTGCTTAAGCCTGCTGGCGGGCCTCTCGTTTGGCTTCCTTGCTGCCACATTGATGTCTGCGACGACGGAGAATGTCTTATTGGACGGTGTAGGTGTAGGCGGAGTACTCGCCTTGTTGGCTTCTGTGCTTGGCTACGATGGCGCGCAGGTTTTATTGGTCGTCTTGATTCCCGCATGCTCCTTTGCAATCGCAGCCGTATTGCCATCACGCGCCGCAGCCACTGCCGCAACAGGAATCCTTGCATTTGCAGGGCTGGCGTTTTTTGACCCCACCGAATTAACCTTCATTCTCGGCGATATTGTAGGGCTTGCAAGCAAGGCCCTCGGCATTGCGTTGTTGATCGGTTGGGGCACGAGCATCATCGCACTGCTCCTCCGTCAGTTTGCCTCAACAGGTTCGGGCGCGAATGTGAAGCGGGCGGTTGGTTGGGCTGGCGCTGGCATCACGTGGTTGTCCGTCATCACTATCTTCTTTTTGTTTGGCAATCCAGGAAATTATGGTGACAGGCTTTTTGTCATCTTAAAAGATCAGGCGGATATTTCTGCAGTAGCGGAGATCGAAGACCGTGATGAGAGATTGACCGCAGCCTATGAACAATTAACAGAACATGCAAATAAAACCCAGGCTGGCATGCGCCAATTCTTTGATGCAGTCGGCGTTGAGTACACGCCTTATTATTTGGAAAATGCGATGGAGGTTCAGGGCGGGACGTTGTTGCGCCTGTATTTGATGACCCGCTCCGAAGTGGATCGCGTCATTCCCAGCCCGCGCCTGCGTGCTGCTCCCGAAGATTCTCCTTCGCCTGGATATTTGACTACCGTTGATGGCAGCGTACAGTGGAATGTCTCCATGATTGGCGCGGACAAGGTCTGGACTGAATTCGACGTGGAGGGCGAAGGCATTGTAGTTGGCCAATCTGATTCGGGTGTGGATGGGAATCATCCCGCAATTGCGAAACAATATCGCGGATTCAACACGAGCAATGATTACAACTGGTTCGATCCCTGGGATGCGACAACCTCCCCCAATGATGAAGGTGGGCATGGTACGCATACGATGGGCACGATCCTCGGCGCAGATGGGATCGGCATTGCTCCCAAAGCACAATGGATCGGTTGTGTAAACCTCGATAGAAACCTCGGCAACCCCGCACTATATTTGGATTGTATGCAATTCATGCTCGCGCCATTTCCGCTGGGCGGCGACCCGTTATTTGACGGCGACCCAACCCAGGCCGCGCATGTGATGAATAATTCCTGGGGCTGTCCATCTCTGGAAGGTTGTGACCCGAATGCCTTGTTATATGCTGTGGATAATTTGCGCTACGCGGGCATCTTTGTGGTGGTATCCACTGGCAATGATGGGCCAAGTTGTGAAACTGTTGAATCGCCATTATCTTTGTATGACTCTGTATTTTCAGTGGGTGCCATTGACCAGTTCGGCAACATGGCTGTTTTCAGCAGTCGCGGCCCGGTGGTTGTGGATGGTTCTGGCCGTATCAAGCCTGATATTGTCGCCCCGGGCGTGGAAATTCTCTCTTCGCTGCCGGAAGGTACTTATGGACCAAACAGCGGAACTTCAATGGCGGGCCCGCATTTGGTGGGCGTCGTAGCGTTGATCTGGTCCGCACAGCCCAATCTAATCGGCGACATTGACGCGACAGAACAACTCATCATCGATACCGCGCAGCCCTTTACCGGGGATACATCTGTTGGATGCTTCACGGGTAATGTCCCCAATAATGCTTATGGCTACGGTGTTGTGGATGTGTATGAAGCTGTGAAAGAGGCTTTGGGGCAATAAATTCCTATGTCATTGCGAGGGCGTTCTTGTTCTTTGCCCGAAGCAATCTCCTCGCCGTGTCGGAGATTGCTTCGTCGGAAAATACAAATGCCCTCCTCGCAACGACATGGTTCTCCAGTAGCGAAGCGAAGCATCTCGTATTGTTAGCCAAAGGAATACATTTCATGAATCGCATCACAAAAATAACTCTAGCTACACTCGCAAGCCTTCTAATCGTCATCACTTCCATCCTGCTCTGGAAGACTCGTGCTGAAGCCCATAACTTGCTCCATGCGCCGATGGCAACCCGCAACCTGCCCGATGAAACTCCAGCCGATTACAGCCTCGAATTTGAAGATGTGGTCGTGACCAACTCTGATGGCATGAAACTCACAGGCTGGTTTATCCCTTCTGAAAATGGGGCCGTCATCATCATGCAGCATGGGTACAAATCCACGCGCCGCGAATTGCTCAACGAAGCTGAGATGATGCATCGTCACGGCTATGGCGTGCTGGTTACTTCTGTCCGCGCGCATGATTACAGTGAAGGTGAATTGATCACGCTCGGCGTGTATGAAATGGATGATATGGAAACCTGGTATCAATACCTGCTCACCCGCGATGATTTTGACCATGACAAGATCGGCATTCTTGGGAATTCCTATGGCGGGATGTTATCCATTCAATATGCCGCGCTGAATCAAAATATCAAGGCGGTGGTCGCAAATTGCGCCTTCTCATCCATGCAGGATACGGTTGCAACCAGCGTTAAACATTTTACAGGCTTGCCTGAATTTCCCTTTGTGCCTCTAATCGTATTCTGGGCGGAGGATGAAACAGATATTAAAATGGAGGAGATCGATACAACCCAATGGATCCCACAGATCAGCCCGCGCCCTGTCTTCCTGATGCAGGGCGGCCTCGATACCATCATTTCACCGAACAGCGGACAACGCCTCTATGATGCGGCAGGTGAGCCAAAGGAATTATGGTTTGATCCCGAACTTGGTCATGTGGGGTTCGATAAGGAACGAGCAGAAGAATACGAGGCGCGAGTCGCTGCGTTTTTTGATCAATACTTACTAGATGTGTCACCCTGAGGTGAATAATATGCCAAAGACCACCCGCCCAAAATTTCCCAAAGGATATGTGGATCACCCGATCTCCGAAGTGCCCTGGGAGCATGTTGAAAAGCGATTGACTGAATCCATCAATTATTGGTTGTGCTCTGTCTATCCTGATGGTCGCCCTCATGTCATTCCGCGTTGGGGCGCATTTCTTGATGGAAAACTTTATTATGATGGCAGCCCTGAAACACGTCACGCGCGAAATCTTGAGAAGAATCCAAACGTGACCTTGCACCTGGAAAGTGGAAATGATGTGGTCATCATGGATGGCACATCACAACCCGCCTCAAAACCCGACCCTGAGCTTGCCCAGCGACTATCAGTCGCTTACTGCGCGAAATACGAATCGGATGGCTATGCTCCCAAGCCTGATCAATGGGATGAAGGCGGCCTGTATATCTTCACGCCGCGTCAATGCCTGGCGTGGACGAAGTTCTTCGAGAACCCCACAAAATTTATCTTTGATGGATGACAAAAAATAAATTTACCTCAAACGGAGATGTGAAATGAACAGGAAAACAGACCTTCTCATTATCGGTGCGGGGCCATTTGGATTAGCGCTTGCGGCGTATGTGAAATATTTGGGCGTGGATCATCTCGTGGTGGGCAAGTCGATGGAGTTCTGGAAAACCAACATGCCCAATGGCATGTTCCTGCGTTCCGCATCGGACTGGTCGCTCGACCCGATGGGTCAGGCAAGCATTGTCAATTACCTGGCGACGTTGGGAAAGACCCCTGCGGATGTGGAACCGCTCTCTCGCGACTTTTATCTTGAATATTGCCAGTGGTTTCAGGAACAAAACAGGATTCAGTGCCTGCCGGTTTATGTAACGAAGCTGGACAAGGTCAATGAGCATTTCGAGGCCGTGCTGGAGGATGGGGATGTGATCGAGGCGAAGAATGTAGTTATGGCGATTGGCATGGGGTATTTCAAGAATCTGCCCTCAGAGCTGACCGAACTTCTGCCCAAGGGTAGATTCAGGCATACGGTGGAGGCCGTGCAGTTCAAAGGTCTGAAAGGGAAGCGGGTACTTATCCTGGGCGGCCGGCAAAGCGCATTCGAATGGACAGCCCTGTTGAACGACGAAGGCGCAGCGGAAGTCCATCTGGTTCACAGGCACGAGTCTCCACAGTTTGCGGAATCGGAGTGGAAATGGGTCTCGCCGCTGGTGGATTCGATGGTGGATAACCCCGGCTGGTTTCGCAACCTGACCCAGGATGAAAAGGATGCGGTCAGCAGGCGGTTGTGGAGTGAGGGGCGGTTGAAGGTGGAACCGTGGCTGGAGAAGCGTGTGTTGAAAAAGAACACGCACATTCATGCAAAGACGAAGTTGATCTCATGCACAGAGCGTGACGACGGCGCGCTGGACGTCCGCCTGGATAACGGCGAATCTTTTATTGTGGATGATATGATTTTGGCAACTGGCTACAAAGTGGATTTGGAGCAGATCCCGTTTTTGGCAAAGGGGAATTTGTTTGAAAAGATTTCGGTGATGAATGGCTTTCCCATATTGGATGAATGTTTTCAGACTAGCGTGAAGGGGTTATATATCACCAGTATGCCCGCTGGCCAGGATTTCGGGCCGTTCTTTGGTTTCACCGTCTCCACGCGGGCCTCGGCGAAGATCATTGGGAATGCAGTTGCAAAGTAGTAGTATCAAAAGAAATAAATAAAGTGGAGCCACCATTATGGTGGCTCCACATATTATTGGTAAAGATTCGGATCTAGGGCAGGAAATCGTTAATCCATGCCAGTACATCCGGGGTGTCGACGCGGTTGGAATAGCCCACGCCTGAACAATTGGAGTTGGTCACGTACGAGTTGACTGCCAGGACGGTGTCCGTGCCAGCCAGTAGATCAGGCCCACCCGAGTCGCCAAAGCAGGTACCACCTGAACCGCCGCCGGGGTTGAGCGCCAGCTTCATAAATTCATCGCTGTGCACAAACTCACCGGAGACGAGCTCACTCGGCGCAAACAAGCGGACTCTGAGCCCAGCCCAGATCGGAGGACCATTGCCAACGATCTGCTCCTGTACGCCATAACCTACCAAGTCAACCTCGGTTTTGTTTTCAAGGGTGTCAACCAGACCTTCGGATGGCAGGGCGGCATATTCACTGACTACACTCTCTGGAACTGGCTCGCTCAGGATGACGATACCAACGTCACCGGCGGCAAATCCGGGCAGACCGTCACCACACCCAATACAAAAGCCTGGGTAGGTATAAGGCGTGCCGTCATAGGAAGTAGCGCCGCTGAACGGGTATTCAGGATTGCCCTGAACCACCTCGTCAAACCAAATGCGGGCAGCCACTGTTCCATCGGTGCAGTGTCCAGCCGTCAGAACAACTGTCGGTGTAAGAAGGGAAGCGCTGCAACGGTGCGAGGGCACCTGGTTGCCATTTCCGTCTATAACATCGAACACGACCAAACCGACATACGGATGATTGTTACCATCAGGCTGGCCGTTTGTGATCGCGCTGGCGAGGCCGATCGTGCTGAATACCAAAGCCAGCGCAAGCACAACCGCTAGTGTAACTTTTTTCATTTTGTATTTCTCCTTTTGTTGTTGGTCAATTCATTGCCATTCCCGTTCTTTCTTATTTGATGGGTCAGGCAGGAAACAGCAGGTTCATGGTCGAAAGCATCACCTCCTTTTCAGTAAGGATGAACCAGAAGGATAAAAACTGGCGTGAAGGGATAACCTGTGCTTTGCAGTACAGTTGGTGAATTTTTACCGTCCATATTTCAATGGACGCAAATATTCAATTTATGATTGGACGAGTGGGATGTTTTGAGCGATGTTCTTGAATATCAAGTTTTGTCACTACATAATGTATTGATGGTACATGCTGCAAGTAAATCTAATCTTAACCACTCTTAAAAACATGATTAGGAAACGATTCTATTAACCCCAAACTACTCTATGAGCTTATATCTTTTGTTATTAAAAAAGACTCATCCGCAAAAACTATGTTTGGATGTGTCTCTTACTCCCGTTATGTCATGCTGAGGGGCGCTCTTCGCCCCGAAGCATCTCTGACACCGTAAATGCAGACCCTTCGGTCGCGGAGAACGCGCTCCCTCAGGGTGACACATTTCTTTTTATTACAATGTGGTAACTTGAGTTAATTACCCCTCACTTCTTCAAATTCTTCCCCAACTCTATCACTACGAATACGATCACGCCTGTTGCGGCAGCGATGGACAGGTCACATCCGCTCAACGGCACAACTTCAAAGAAACTGCTCAAACCGGGGGTGTAGATCACGGCCAGTTGCAATCCGACAACCAACAAGGCCGTGCCTGCCAGTAATGGATTGCTCATCAGCCGCATTTTGAATAACGATTCCTTATCAGAGCGCGAAGCCAAAGCCTGAAAGACCTGCATGAATGCCAATGAGGTGAAGATCATTGTTTGCCATTCGGCGCGGCCTGTGAAGAAATACCAGGAGCCAAGCCCCAATGCGAGTGCGCCGATCATCACGCCCACCCAAATAGTTTGAGCCCCTGTACCGCGTGAGAACACGCCTTCGGTGGGGGAATATGGTTTGCGCTTCATAGTATCAGGCTCGGGGTTTTCCACGCCCATTCCCAAACCAAGCAGGCCATCCGTTAATAAGTTAAGCCATAATAACTGTAAAGGTAACAATGGCAATGGTTTACCCAAAAATGGAGCGATCAACATCACCAACACTTTACCGATGTTACCCGCCACACTAAAGCGCACGAACTTGCGGATGTTATCGTAGATCGTTCGGCCTTCCTGCACTGCCGCAACGATGGTCGCAAAATTATCGTTGAGCAAAACCAGATCAGAGGCTTCCTTCGATACATCCGTGCCAGTGAGCCCCATTGCCACGCCGATATCCGCTTTGCGAAGCGCTGGTGCATCATTGACACCGTCGCCAGTCATCGAAACGATGTGTCCCTTTTCCTGCAAAGCCTGCACGATCCTCAACTTATGTTCAGGCGCAACCCGCGCAAAGACACTCACTTCATCCACGACATTTTTCAAATCATCAAAGGATAAACTCTCGATTTCAACGCCCGTCAAGGCACGGCCATTTTCAGTGATCCCCAACTGGCGTGCGATCTCTATCGCTGTTAATGGATGGTCACCCGTGATCATCACAGGTCGAATGCCGGCAGCGCGGCAGGTTGCAACCGCATCCTTTACCTCATTGCGCGGCGGGTCGATCATGCCGAACAAGCCAACGAAAGTTAGATTCTGTTCGAGGTCTGTTTGAATGATCTCAGGGATGGAGTTAAGCAGACGGAATGCAACGCCGAGGACGCGCATGCCTTTTTTGGCAAGCCCATCATTCGCCGCTTCAATTCTGGACCTCCAGCCTGCATCCATTGGCAGGGACCTTCCCTCCACCCAAACATCGCTGGTGAGGTCGAGAAGCCCGTCCACGCCGCCTTTGGTGAAGGCGATATAACGTTTGTCACCAATCTCAAGGCCCGATAGCACAGTGGGATCGTAGTTCCCAAGATGGTGGACAGTGGTCATGCGTTTGCGTTCTGAATCAAAGGGAAGCTCCGCCGTGCGTGGGAAGGACGAATCCAGTGTTGACTTCCAATAACCCATTTCTGCGGCGGCCACTACCAACGCACCTTCAGTGGGGTCTCCCAGTGTGTGGAAGCGGTCATCGCCGGTGTCTATCAACTTGGCGTCATTGCATAAGGCACCGCCAATCGCTGCCAGCGAAAGAGAGGATTCGGCTGGCGCACCCAGCCCACGGGTGGCACGAAGCGTACCGTCGCGTTCCATTTTTTCGGTCAAGTCGAGGGCGTGTTCGGCCACATCCAACACCACGACGGTCATGCGGTTTTCGGTCAGCGTGCCTGTTTTATCGGAGCAGATAACAGTAACCGAACCAAGCGTTTCAACGGCAGGTAGTTTGCGGATGAGCGCTTCGCGTTTCAACATGCGTTGCGCGCCAAGTGCCAATGTGATGGTAACGACTGCGGGCAGACCTTCCGGCACAATGGCAACTGCCACGCTGACTGCCGTAAGCAGCATATGACGGATTTCATCGCCGCGCATGAGGCCAAGGATAAATACCAGCGCGGCGATTACAACGCCGATCACTGCAAGATTTTTTCCGAGCGTATTCAGCCTGCGTTGAAGCGGAGTTTGTTCGTGCTGCACTTGTTGGATCAGTTCAGCGATCTTGCCAAGTTCGGTCTGCATTCCCGTGGCAACCACCAGTGCGAGTCCGCGCCCTTGTGTGACGATGGTGCTCATGTAGCTCAAGTTGCGGCGGTCACCAAGGGGCAGGTCTTCGCCAGAAAGTGTGGCCGTATGTTTTTCAATGGGCTCTGATTCACCGGTGAGAGCGGCTTCCTGAATCCGCAAGTTGACTGCTTCAAGCAAACGCAAATCTGCGGGGATAACATTGCCTGTTTCCAGTTGAATGATATCGCCGGGCACAAGTTCGCGTGCAGAGAGTTCCCGCAAATTGCCATCGCGAAGCACGCGCACGTTTGGCACAGACATTTTCTTGAGCGCGGCAATGGCCTGTTCGGCGCGGTATTCCTGAATGAAACCCAAAAATGCGTAAAGCACGACAATGGAAAGGATCGCGATTGCGTTTTTTGTATCGCCAAGTAGACCCGCCGCCACTGCGGCGCCGATCAGGATCAAAACCATCGTGGCGGTGAGCTGCTCCCATAATATTTGTAAGGGAGTCCGCCCGCCACGTTCGATGAGTTCATTCGCGCCATGTGCTGCAAGCCGTGCCGATGCTTCAGTTTCAGAAAGTCCGTTTTGCTGATCTGAGTTCAGGTTTGAAAGACTTTCCTGAATATCTGTAAGATGCCAGTTCATTAATCAATATCCATTCTGTTTTGTTTGTGCCAATGATAATACCAGTGAGAGACGTTGTTTGATAAAAACCGCTGACCAACAGCCGCACAAGTAGTGTACACCAAATACATGCTCTGATAAAAATGACGATGAAGAGTCTGGGAAGCTATTTCCAATTCATGCAACTCTTTTTACTACCTTTTCTCGACCGTACATCCGTCATTGCGAGACGCCGATCTTGCCTTTGGCGGCGAAACAATCTCAGAACTGTGGTTTAGATTGCTTCGGGCAAGAGCACACCTGCCCTGGTACGGCTTAAGCCGGACGGTGCCAGGGAGAACGCCCTCACAATGACGGAAAGTAGGGGGCTTGTACGGTAGAGAAATTACCTTCAAGTATTTTGGGCGATAGTAGCAAGTAAAAAGACCATCGCCAAAGTTTGACGATGGTCTTGGCATTTACAGGATAGCGGGGAGATTTTCCGTATTGACGACTGTGCATCCCAAATAATTGGGTGGCTGCTCCCCATCGGAGTTGGTCAGTAGCGATTTTTTTTATTTCTTTCTCTTACTTACTCGCCCATGCAGTGTCATGTTGAGCGACACTGCGCCGCACTGCGCTTGTTGCAGTGCGGTGAGCGAAACATCTCGTATTTCAGAAGTAGAGACCCTCACCGCACTGCATCCGCAATGCGGTGCATGTGTCGCTATCGCTCAGGGTGACACAATTTGGAAAAGCAGCAACTTACATTACTTAACCATTCCCATTCTTTTCCCTGCTTCGTAGATCACATCCATGGCGCGCTCGATCTCGCTTGGCTCATGCGCCGCGGTGACAGTCGCTCGCAGCCTTGCCATTCCCTCCTGCACAGCAGGGGAGACCACGGGCAAAACAAATACATCGTTTTCCTGGCATTGCTTTGTCAGTTCAAAGGCGCGTTCGTCAGTTCCACATAATACCGGGACAATGGCTGTTTCAGTGAGGAGAGTGTCGAAACCCATGCTTTTCAAGCCACCAATGAATTGCTTGGTATTTTGATTGAGTCTATCAAGCCGCCAGGGTTCATCCAAAATAACTTTGAAGGCTTCGTTGGCGGCAGCGGCTTGTGCGGGCGGCAATGCTGCAGAGAAGATATATGCGCGGCTTCCGTGACGCAGATAATCGATCATGTCTTTCTTGGCGGCCACGTATCCACCTACCGAGGGGATGGTCTTACTCAATGTGCCCATTTTGATATCGATCACATCGCCTAGACCGAAATGTTCTTCGATGCCCGTTCCTTTTTTTCCGAGCACGCCTACAGAATGCGCCTCGTCGATCATTAGCCAGGCGTTGTATTTTTTGCTTAATTCAACGATCTTGGGCAGGTCGATGATATCGCCATCCATGCTGAAGACTGAATCTGCAATGACGAGTTTGGCAACGTCGGCTGGTGCGTTTTTAAGTAAGCCTTCGAGATGTTCCATATCATTATGACGAAAACGGCGGAACTCCGCACCGGACATGAGACATCCATCCACAATGGAGGCATGATTGATCTTATCTGAGAAGACGTAATCGCCGCGTCCGATCAACGTGGAGATGACGGTCAGGTTGGTCACATAACCTGATGTGTATGTGATCGCTGCTTCTGCATGTTTAAAATTTGCAATCGTTTCTTCCAATTCGTTATGCAGGGTCAATGTCCCTGCCAGCGTGCGGACGCCGTTTGTTCCCGTTCCCCATTGGTCGACAGCTTTCTTGGCCGCCTCGTTAATCCTCGGATGCCCAACCAGGCCCAGGTAGGAATATGAAGCGTACATCCCCATTTCCCGCCCATTCACACGCACCTTCGCCCCATCCAAAATCTCTTCGACAGCTTGATTGTAAAAATAATAGCCGTGTTCTTTCATGGTATCCACGCGCGTCTTTAATGCAGCGATGCGCCTGGTAGTGGCGTTGTCAAAATTTTGAACATCCATTTAAGTGCCTCCGAAACAGAATGACGTAAGTTTAGCCGAGGGATATGGTTCTGTC
This sequence comes from Candidatus Villigracilis sp., assembly GCF_057083605.1. Taxonomy (NCBI): domain Bacteria; kingdom Bacillati; phylum Chloroflexota; class Anaerolineae; order Anaerolineales; family Candidatus Villigracilaceae; genus Candidatus Villigracilis; species Candidatus Villigracilis sp. Next base: position 15,400 of record NZ_JBXMTI010000033.1, read on the forward strand.
TACTGCTCGCTAAATAAATTTCCAAGCCTTTTAATACAAAAATTTAGCCAAATAAACACGATTATAAGTTAGTAAACATTGCAGTAGGCTCAGTTGAATGTAAAGTATAAACTCAGAAAACGCCGCCGGGGACGGCGGCTAGAGCTTACACCAACAAACTTTTAGTGCTCCCAATCTAAAGAGGGGAATTATGAACCAGCGAGCTTTCGCAATTCAGCTTCACTGATCACTTTCACGCCCAGTGATTGTGCTTTATCCAATTTTGAGCCAGGGTTTTCGCCCAATACTAGATAGCTGGTTTTCTTGCTGACGCTATCGATCACTTTGCCGCCGCTGTCTTCGATGAATTCCTTTACGCCATCGCGCGATAAGGTGGGAAGTGTGCCGGTCACTACGAAAGTCAACCCGCTTAACGCACCTTCTTTTTTCTCAGCTTTGGATTTACCTTTGGGCCAAACGCCTGCGGATTTGAGTTTCGTCAACACCTGTTTGTTGAAGGGAAGAGAGAACCAATCGACTATGGATTCTGCAATGCTTGGGCCCAGCCCTGGAATTTGCATCAAGTTTTCAACTTTAGTTTTTGCCAGTTCATCCAGGTCTATAAAATTTTGTGACAAATCCCTCGCCATGACTTCGCCAACTCCGTGTATACCCAGTGCGGCGATCAAGCGGCTTAATGGTCTGCCCTTTGATGAATTAATGGATACCAGCAGCTTATCCGCGATTTTGCCTGGCGGTTCAGACTTGGTCTTTCGATCTTTCTTTGTGACTGCTTCAAGAATATCTCCCTTTGTTAACCTGTAAATATCTCCGACATCCCTCACTTTATTTGCATCGATTAACTTCTCGACGATTTTGATCCCCAGCCCATCAATGTCCATTGCGCCGCGTGAGACGAAGTGTTCCACGTTTCTCAACAACTGCGCAGGGCAGGCTGCATTGACGCAATACCACGCGACCTCACCTTCAAAATGTTCCACCGTCTGTCCGCAAGTGGGACATTTCGTGGGCGGCTTGTACTTTTTCTCTTTGCCAGAACGTACGTCCACAACAGGGCCGATGATATAAGGAATTACTTCCCCTGCACGTTTGACCAGAACCCGGTCTCCCACGCGGATGTCTTTTTCAGCGATGTAATCAAAATTATGAAGTGTGGCGCGCTCCACGACCACGCCGCCGATCTCAACTGGCTCCAGGATGGCGTAGGGAGTCAGCACACCTGTACGCCCAACGGCCACGCCAATATCATTTAAAGTAGTGGTCACTTCGCGTGCTGGAAATTTAAAGGCTATCGCACCGCGCGGATCTTTGCCGACAAAGCCGAGGTCTGCGGCCAGGTTTAAGTCATCTATCTTGATGACCATGCCATCCGCTTCGTAGGATAATTTATCGCGTCCCTCGTTCCATGTTTCAGTGTAGGCAATTGCGGATTCAAGGTCATTGAAGCGTTTGGCAACATCCGCGACGGGGAAGCCCAGCGCTTTGAGGTATTCGAGGATTTCCCATTGTGTGTTTGGAATCTTCCCGCCCTCTGAATATATGATCTGATAGACGAGCAAAGTCAGCGGGCGTGAGGCAGTAAGTTGCGGGTCAAGCTGGCGCAATGATCCCGCCGCCGTATTGCGCGGATTAAGATATGTTTTCTCGCCTGCTTCTTCCAGTTTTTTATTTAATTTTTCAAATTCCTTGATGGGAATAAAAGCTTCGCCGCGAACCACCAAATACTTAGGGGGTTTGTGACTTTCAACCTTCGACTTTTGACTTTCACTTTCGACAGGGATTTTCAACGGTATCGCGCGTATCGTCCGTAAATTCGATGTGATGTCTTCGCCGATCTCGCCGTTGCCGCGGGTGGCGCCTTGCACGAACAAGCCATCACGATAATGTAAAACGATGGATAACCCGTCAATTTTTGGTTCGACTACAAATTTGGCTTTTTCAACGCGGTCATCAATTTTTTTGACGCGCTCAAACCAGGCGCGGGTATCGTCTGCACCAAAAGCGTTGGCCAGGCTTAGAATGGGAGCAGGGTGGCTAACCTTGTCGAAACGGTCAGCAGGCTTGGCACCGGCGCGCTGCGTGGGGCTGTCGCGTGTGATCCAGTCCGGGTGGTCGGCTTCGATCTGGTTGAGTTCTTTGAGCAGGCGGTCATATTCCAGATCACTGATAACGGGCGCATCCAGCACGTGATAACGATGGTTGTGAAAGTTGATCTGCGCCTTAAGTTTTTCGTATCGGGATAGAAGTTTATCTGCCATGTTTGCATTATAGCCGAAATGAAAACCCGCCCAGAAGCGGGCGGGTGAGGTTCAATCTATTTTTTTCCAAATGTCCGGGGGCGGGCGCGAAAGCGGGCGGGTCATTGCAGAGAGGCGCGATTCGTAAAAAGTTTCCTCTGCATTCGAAAACCTTGAAACCACGAACAGGTTTCGTTCCACCAGCAGGTCTGCGATCTTTTTGGTTTCGTCCCGTGTGAACTCCAGTTTTTCAGCAAATTCAGTCAGGCTGAAGCGCCCAAGCCGAATGACAAAGTTCAGCGCCGAACGAAGCGGTTCGGAGAAAAGGACAACATCCGATGGCCGGACATCTTCCTTCCGATCCATCAGTTCCTTCATCGCTATGTTGAAAAGCGACTCGCTCATGGCGTTCTCCTTTAACCAGAGTCTGCCTTAGCTTTTGAGCTGGTCCACGAGGCTGCGCAGGCCCTTGGTCATGGCATGATCGGGGTAGCGGATGGAGAAAATGCCTGAGCTGGCGAGGGTCATCATTTCATCTGAATGAGGCAACACTGCCGCAACGGTGGCGTTATAGGTTTGTTCCACGCGTGTACGAACGTCATCAAGGTCAAATTGAGTCGGCACTTTATTTACCAGCATAAGCATCTTCGGCACATCCAGTTTCTTGGCAACATCAACCGTAACGGCTGTGCCCTGGTAATCCTGTGAATCTGGGCGCAGGATGATCACCAGTGCATCTGAGATTGCAATCGAAAGCAGGGTTTCTTCGTTTAGTCCCGGGTGGGTGTCGATTAGAAGATAATCAAGTTTCAGTTTTTCCACAACATCGCGGAAACCATCATTGAGCAATCCCACGTCATATCCCTCACGCAGGATGCGCGCGATTTCACCGGCTTTAATACTGGAAGGGATGAGGAAGATCTGGCCCTTGATCTCGCCGCCAACGTGCCCGGTTACATCATGCGCGGCTTCTTCAATGCCGCACTTCCCCCAAAGATAATCGTTCAGGGAATGAACCATTTCGGATTCATCCAGGTTAAACAATACATGAATGCCAGGTGATGCAATATCTGTGTCTACAACCCCAACGCGTGCTCCATCCATGGCCAGCAATGCGGAAATATTCGCCGTTGTGTTCGATTTCCCTGTGCCGCCACGGAAAGAGTGAATTGAAATGATTTTGGACATCGTCCCTCTCCAGTTTTGTGATAATCTTGCCAAAGTTTGGAAAATGCTTTCTCCTGATTATAGCCTAACTAGACTGAAAGTCAATTCCCTACTGTTCTTGTCCCCTTTATGTTATATTGCATGAAATTTATGACACAGTCAGCTGCCTTCCCGAAAATTACACAACCCCTTTTTGCCACCTGTGACTACTAAATATATGGAAAACACTTCCAAGCCATCTCCACAAGACATCAGCGATGAAGTCCTCGTCCAGCAATTCAAGGATGGAAACAAAGAAGCGTTTGATACGCTTTATCATCGTCACCTCCCCAACGTGTATAAACGCGTGCGGTATGTAATACCAGAGAGTGACATTGAAGATGTAACCCAGGAGATTTTCATCGCAACCTTGAAATCGCTCCCGTCGTTCCGGGGCGATTCGCAATTTGGCACATGGCTTCGTACTTTAACAAATCATAAAGTAGCCGAATTTTACAGGAAGCGCACTCGCAAGCAGGAACCACTCCTTGCTCCGCTCTCCGAGGCGTCTGGCCGAACTGAAGGAAGTACGTCCAAGGTAATGGAAGAGCGTATTTATATCCAACGCGCGCTCCAAAAACTGCCTGAGAATTATCGTGAGATCATCATTCTTCGATTTGCCGAAGATATGCAATTCAGTGAGATCGCAAGTCTCATGGACCAGAACCTCGAAGCGACCAAGTCGTTATTCCGCAGGGCGATCTCTGCGCTTCGCAATCATCTGGATGGATGAAATGAGCCGACCCAATAAAAACCTCAGATCAGATCAAGATGACCGGCTGGCAGACTTCACAGATGAAGTAATAAATGGGCGGATACAAAAAAGCGCCTCGAGCGTGGACGAAGAACTGCTCCTGCTCGAACAAACGGTACAGCGCTTGAAGACCGCTTACCCACCCACTGCATTGGACGAAGCGCGAGTGAAACAAATGCACGTTCGCCTGAAGAACCGTATCAGGCGTGAAGAGCAGGAGGTAAAACAACCGTTTTGGAAAAAATGGTTCTCCCATCCGCAATTTGGGACTGTAGTAGGCGCGCTAAGTTTATTGATCATTTTCATATTGATATTCCCTTCACTAACTACAGCCGGGTCATCCATCACTGCCACCGCGCTGACACCTCTGGGGGGGATATTGGTGGTGGCAGGTCTGGCAGGGGTGATTTTGTTTATATTATGGATAAAACGCCGCAAATAAATGACATACATTTCACGGTGTTATATCGCAATTTGAATAGTTCAGAAGGAGGCGACAAATTATTGAAAAGCATGTCAGTCAACTAAAAATTGGACCAATTTATATTTATCGAATGGAGAGAATTATGAAAATTTCAAATAATCAGAAACCCAATTGGCGGCGAAGTATCTTCGTGCTGATTGCGGTTGTAGCCATCCTATCGATTCTGCTTTCAGCCTGCGGCGCTGTCCCAGGTTTGGAAGGCGGCGCCGGCGGTGGCGGCAAGCCAGATGACCCAGGTTCACAAGGCCAGGGTGGCGGTAATGACGAAAACAACGGCCAGGGTGGTGGCGGTGGCCAAGAAAATCAAGGTGGGGGTGGCGGTGGCGAAGAAAACCAGGGTGGTGGCGGCCAGGAAAACCAAGGCGGTGGGGGTGGTAACGACCAAGGTGGCGGTGGTGGTAACCAAGGTGGTGGCGGTGGAAATACTAACGACAACCAACCCGGCACCGGTGACCCAAATGTTCAGAACCCTGGTGGCGTAGATGTCCGCGGCTCCAACCAGGATCCATCCGATCCCTGTTTGGATAAGTTTAATGCTGACCAGCCTGACCAAGCCCAATTGCCTTGTGGGCAGGGCGACCATGGCCGGGGTAATCCTGTGAACGGCAGTGCACACGCCAATTGTCGCGCCGCTCAAGGTGAGGTAGACCCGGTTTGCGGTATAACGGAAATTCTTTGCAATCCCGCAGTAGAGGACTGCGGGAAGCCACCTTGCGATCCTGCAAGTGATCCAAGTTGTGCACCTCCTCCTCCCTGTGATCCTGCATCTGATCCAAGCTGTGCACCTCCTCCTTCCTGCGATCCTACAACCGATCCAAGTTGTGCACCTCCTCCTCCTCCGATCACAGAAGTAAAAGCCAAGACGCCTCCTGTGGCAGGCTCTTGCCCGAACTGGATTCTGTTCCACTCCTTCCGCTCCGGCGATCTCGAAGTCTTCCGCCTGGATGGATTTGAAGGCACCGAAGGCATTGAGCCCATCAACCTGAGCAACAACGCTTCGATGGACTCCCGCCCCAGCCGCTCAGACAACGACGAATGGGTCGTGTTCCAGAGCGCTCGCGATGGCAACATTGAACTCTATCTGACCGACAGCATGGGCAAATCCCAATCCCGCCTGACGACTACCGAGTCCAACAACATCAACGCGATGTTCGGACCGGATAACCAGTCAGTGGTGTACCAGAGTGACCGAAACGGTAACTGGGACATCTTCCTGCTCAACAAGGATACCGGCGAGGAAACCCAATTGACGTCCAGCGAGTTCGACGATGTGAATCCCTTCTTCTCCCCGGATGCAAGCTGGTTCACCTTCCAATCCAACCGCTCTGGTTCATGGAATGTCTACCTTTTCGACATCTCCACTGGTACCGAATATCAGGTGACCTCCATCGCTCAGGATGTGCTCTTCCCAAGCTGGTCACCAAATGGCAAGCAACTGGCATACCTGATTAATATTGCTGGTTCATGGAATCTGGTTGTGTCTGATTTGCAAGGTCAATCCTTCCAGCAGATCTCGATCAGTGGCGACGCGGGCAATGCAACATGGTCACCGGAAGGCAACCGCATCGCCTACCAGGTGACAACGGGTGACAACACTGACGTGTTCACCTACGACCTGACCACCAACACCGAATATCAGTTAACCGATTTCGGTGGTGTAGACTCAGCCCCAACCTGGAACTGCGGTGGTACGGACGTGTCCTTCACCTCAACCATGAATGGCAATCCGAACATCTTCTCCACCTGGTGGCAGGGTGGTAGTGACATTTATGAGATCACAACCCATCCCTCCACAGACAAGTGGTCACAATGGTCGCCCTCCAAGGAACCTGGTTCCCGAGGCTACTAAGATAAATTAAAATTGAAGCGGTGACAGTCTCTGTTGCCGCTTCAATTTTTAATTGTAAATAAACCCTTTTTCATCTTTTCTCTCTACTAAGATTGTAGAAATAACCCTGCTATTTTATAGGGTTTGCACCTTAACAAAATAATAACAGCCAAATTTTTAGCAACATCTGGATGGATGAAATGAGCCGACCAAGTAATACCCTCAGTTCGAATCAAGATGACCGGCTGGCAGACTTCACAGATGGTGTGATCGAGGGGCAGGTGCAAAAAAGCGCCTCAAACGTGGACGAAGAACTGCTCCTGCTTGAGGAGACAGTCCAACGCTTGAAGACCGCTTACCCACCCATTGCATTGGACGAAGCGCGAGTGAAACAAATGCACGTTCGTCTGAAGAACCGTATAAAGCGTGAAGAACAGAAGAAAGAGCAGCCGTTTTGGAAACGATGGTTGGAAACCTTGCAAACCCGCCCGCAGGTGGGAGCGGCGGCAGGAATATTGGGCGCCTTGCTCATCTTCCTGATCCTATCACCATTGTTTTCAACAACCGGGTCATCCACCACTGCCACTGCGCAAACACCTCTGGGGGGAGTGTTGGTGATTGCAGGGCTGGCAGGGGTGATTTTGTTTATATTATGGATAAATCGCCGCAAATAAAATCGCATACATAACAGGGCGTAAAATTGGAATCAATTGATGGCAAGGAGGTTTTTATAGATACGAACATTTGCCAACTCTTATTGAAGAAAGACCAATTGATATAAAAACTAACAAGGAGAGAGTAATGAATAGTTCAACAAAGAAACCCAATTGGCAGCGAAGTATCTTCGTGCTGATTGCAGTGATAGCAGTCCTATCGATTCTGCTTTCCGCCTGCGGTTCTGCTCCAGGTTTGGAAGGCGGCGCCGGCGGTGGGGGCAAGCCGGATGACCCAGGTGGTCAGGGCGGTGGTGGCGGTAATGATGGTGACAATGGTCAGGGCGGTGGCGGCGGAGGCGGAGGCGGTAACTCTAACGATGCTGGTGGTGGGGGTGGCGGCAACCAGGGTGGCGGGGGTGGTAACACCGACCCGGGTGGCAGTGGTGTTGCTGGAAATACCAATGATCAGAACCCCGAGGGTGTAGATGTGCGTGGTTCCAAGAACGAATCCCTTGACCCGTGTTTAGATAACACCGAGAACCGACTTCCCTGTGGTCAGGGCGATCATGGCAAAGGCCACCCAGTCAATGGCAGTGCACATGCCAATTGCCGCGCTGCTCAAGGGGAAGTGGATCCGATTTGTGGGATCACACAAATTTTGTGTGATCCTGCAACTGACGCGAGTTGCGCACCTCCCTGCGATCCTGCAACTGACGCGAGTTGCGCGCCTCCCACTGAGCCTCCTACTTGCGACCCTGCAATTAACCCGATTTGTGCGCCTCCAATTACGGAAGTAAAAGCCAAGACACCTCCTGTGGCAGGCTCCTGCCCGAATTGGATCATGTTCCACTCCTTCCGCTCTGGCGATCTCGAAGTCTTCCGCCTGGATGGGCTCGAAGGTTTGGAAGGCATTGAGGCGATCAACCTGAGCAACAACATTTCAGTGGACTCCCGCCCCAGCCGCTCAGACAATGACGAATGGGTTGTGTTCCAGAGCACCCGTGACGGCAATGTGGAACTCTATCTGACCGACAGCATGGGCAAGTCACAATCTCGGCTGACTAATACTCAGTCCAACAACATCAATGCGATGTTCGGACCGGATAACCAGTCGGTGTTGTATCAGAGTGATCGAAACGGTAACTGGGATATCTTCCTGCTCAACAAGGATACCGGCGAAGAATTGCAGTTGACCTCTGATGTGGCAGACGATGTGAATCCCTTCTGGTCCCCGGATGCGAATTGGTTCACCTACTCCTCCAACCGCTCTGGTTCATGGAATGTCTACCTTTTCGACATCTCCACTGGTACCGAATATCAGGTGACATCTTTTGCTCAGGATGTGCTCTTCCCAAGCTGGTCGCCAAACGGCAAGCAACTGGCTTTCCTTATGAATATAGCTGGCACTTGGGATCTGGTCGTGTCCGACTTGCAGGGTCAATCCTTCCAGCAGATCTCGATCAGTGGCGACGCGGGCAATGCAACCTGGTCACCGGAAGGCAACCGTATCGCCTACCAGGTGACCACAGGTGACAACACCGACGTCTTCACCTACGACCTAACCACCAACACCGAATATCAGTTGACCGATTTCGGTGGGGTAGACTCAGCCCCGACCTGGAACTGCGGTGGTACGGACGTATCATTTACCTCCACCCGCACCGGCAACCCGGACATCTTCTCCACCTGGTGGCAGGGTGACAGTGATATCTATGAGATCACACTTGATCCTTCCACAGACAAGTGGTCACAATGGTCACCCTCCAAGGAACCTGGTTCCCGAGGCTACTAAGATAGTAAGATAGTGTGAAAAGGAGGCGGCAGGCAGAAATGCCTGTCGTCTCTTTTTATCGTTTTGTCATTTTTCTGGTCTTGCGGGGGCTCTATAGTTACGGTATGATTTCTCTTATGTTAATTTATACCGCTCTGGGCATCGCGTTTGTTATTCCTTTGTTGTTTTTGTACATCGTTAAGAAACGAGATCTGTTTGCCACCGGTAAATTTCACTTTGTGCTAACTACAATTGTGTGGGGGATAATTGCCTACCTGCTTGCAGCACAGGTCAACCCTGCCATCATCAATGCGGGATGGGCAACGCGACAGCAGGTGATACGCATTGTGGGGCCAACTGTGGAGGAATTACTAAAAAGCCTGATCTTGATCTATCTCGTTCAGCGTGCGGATTTTAATTATGTTGTAGACGGCGCGGTCTACGGTTTTGGTGCGGGGATCGGATTTGCAATTATTGAGAATTCTGAATATATTTTTGGCAACCCTGAGATTGCTGTCACGGTAGCATTGGCACGTGTATTTTCCACAAATCTTGTTCATGCAACAGGCAGCGGGGTGATCGGGGTGGCCCTTTCCATGAATCGGGCAGAACGCGGAGTGAAGGGCTTTTCCTGGTTATTGTTGGGCTACTCGTTTGCCATGTCTTTCCATATGATCTTTAATACATTGGTCAATGCTGGGACGGTTTTGATCTTTGCAATCATTATCGGTGTGGCTGGGTTCGGTTTGATCTTTGTTGCAATCCGAAGAGGATTGAATACCCAGAAAGAATGGCTGGCTGAAAAACTGGGTGACCTAAACCGCGTTACCAGGAATGAAGTAAAAGCATTAGACAAGATAGAGGAATTGGACGAGTTATTGAAACCTCTGGCGCTGCAGTTTGGAGACGAAAAAGCGGGGAAGGTCAAGACTATGCTTAGTAAACAGGCAGAGATCGGGATCAAGACAAAATTACTTGACTCTACCTTTAGCGAAAGCAAGAAACAAGAGATGAACGAAATTATCCGCAGCCTGCATGCCGAGATGGAAGTGCTGCGCACTGAGATCGGTTTTTATTGTATGTTATTCGTCCGCCAGGTATATCTGGCGCAGGATATGAATCTTTGGGGTTCGATCAATGCCCGTATCGCTGAATCAAGCACAGGTCAAAAGGGAGGCGGGCTTTGGGATCGTGCTACCAGCCGTGTACAGTCATCCAAGTCACAGGAAGATGATCAACCATGAGCCAAGAAGACATTCTTAGCCAATTAAAAAAGACAACCCTCTTTAGCGAACTCAACGATGAAGCGCTCGCAACGGTTGCGGAAAAAGCATCCACGCGAAAACTTGCAAAGGACGAAGTGCTGATCAGAAAAGGGGAGGCAGGTGATTCGCTTTTTCTTGTGCATTACGGTTGGATGAAGATCGTGACCGAGGACTCGAAAGGGGACGAGTTGATCATCAATAAATGCGGGCCCGGCGAAACCATCGGCGAGATGGCTCTGATCGATGGCGTTCCGCGCTCTGCTACGGTGATTGCCTTGGAAGATGCTGAAGTGCTGGAATTGAAACAGGATGTTTTTGAAGAAATTCTGGATAAACGCCCGGATGTTTCACTTTCGATCATTCGTAGTTATTCAAACCGCCTGCGTTTTTCTACCACGTATATTGAAAGAGCCATTGACTGGTCGCAAAAACTGGCCGAGGGTGATTATTCATTTATCGATCAGACCCAGCCAGGCATAAACAACACTGCCTCAGATGATGATAAGGCAACCCAGCTTCTGGCGGCATTCTTTACCATGGTGCGACGGGTGAAGGAACGTGAAGAAGGGCTGAAACAGCAATTGGAAAAGTTGAATTTTGAGATCGACCAGGCGCGCAGGAAGCAGGAATTTGAAGAGATCACAGGGACGGAATTTTACGCACAACTCAAAGAGCAGGCCAAGGCTTTGAGGCAGAGGCGATTGAAGGAATAGTGCTCAACACGTGATATCCTTTGGAGGCTCATGAAAGGCAAAATTGTTTCCATTCATTCTTTTCGAGGCGGGACGGGAAAATCAAACACCACTGCAAACCTGGCGGCGCAAGTGGCAATGGCTGGCAAGCGCGTCGGGGTTGTGGATACGGATATCCAATCTCCGGGTATTCATGTTTTGTTTGGCCTGGACGAAGCCAAAATGGGCAAGACCATGAACGATTATTTGCATGGCAAAGCTACGATCCGCGAGATCGGTTTTCCCATCGGCGAGCATAGCGCGGGGGCCGAAGGGCGCTCCAAGCTGGCCGGAAAGGATCTTTGGCTTTTTCCTTCCAGCATTCGCGGACGTGAGATCAGCCAGATATTGAAAGAAGGGATCGATTTCAACAAGCTGAATGAGGGATTGCAAAGCACCATCAAGGAATTTGATCTGGATTATCTTTTTATTGATACACACCCAGGTTTGAACGAAGAGACCTTGCTCTCGATAGCCACATCCGATATTTTGATCATCATTCTGCGTCCGGACAATCAGGACTTGCAGGGAACTTCAGTAACTGTGGATATAGCCCGCAGCCTGGATGTGCCGAACCTGATCCTGATGGTAAACAAAGCCCTGCCCAAATATGATTTTGTGGAACTCAAGAACGAAGTTCAAACTAAATTCAATGCACCGGTGGCCGGTGTTTTACCGCTTTCATTCGACCTGGCGGATAATGCCAGTAACGATCTTTTCTCCCTTCGTTTTCCAGACCATGACTGGTCGAAAGCTTTGCGCGAAGTGGCGCAGGCTGTTCTGGCTGTCAAATAGGAGCACACCATGAAATGCTGGCATTGTGAGGAGGCCGCACGTGCTTCCTGCTCTTTTTGTGGACGATTTGTCTGCAAGGATCATGCGGCAACCATGTCCACGTTTTTAACGATGTTCGTGGGCGCCAATAACACGCCTAAAGGTTTAGCGGTAGCAAATGTCATCTGGTGCGGTGAATGTGAGCCGCAGCCGGAACCGATCAGTATGCCTGAGTTGTACTGAGATTAGAAGAGGTTGCCATGCCTGGAGTCTTTGATCGGTTAAATAAGGAAATAGAAAACAAACAGCAGGAAGGCGGGATCACAGCTCTTGATCTTGTCGACTTGCCGCCAGCGCTGCGAAAGATCATGCGATTGATGCTGCGTGAGCTTCAATTGAACTACACTCAACTCTGTGAAACCATGGACGCGATGCCTGAGAAAGAGCGCCTCTCGCGTGATGACTTGAATGATGCGCTTTCAACATTGACCCAGCAATTCTGGCTGATCCGTATTGGGGAAGGTGAAAAAGCCATTTACAAAGTGAACCTGCGCCGCAAGGCGGGCAGCACACTGGCGGCAGGCATCTGGTCTTCTCTGGATTCGAAATTAAAAGACAAGCCTAAAGACACAGAATAAACTTAACAAAAAATGACGGCTTCCTGGAAACCGTCATTTTTTCATCTAATTTTTTGATTTTTGTTTTGCCAGTTCAAAAAGCGGCACGGGTAAGCTTTTACCCTTTAGCGAAAATTCCCCCAGCGGTTCACATTCATATTTAGACTCGACGGCTTTCCTCACGGCATCGGAGATAACGATCTGGTTTTTCTGGGCGCGGTTCATCAAACGCGCTGTAGTATTGACGGTATCTCCCAGTACATTGTATTCGCGGCGACCTCGAGGGTCACCAACTTCCGCCACGAATGTGGGGCCGGTGTGGATCCCGATCTGGCAAAAGATCTCAGGTTGCACATTTCCAATTGTCGGCGCTTTCAAGCTGATGTTTGTAATAACTTCGCGGATCGCAATGGCCGCAGAGGCGGCGCGCATCTCATCGTTTGTGTGGGCGGTTGGCACGCCAAAATAAATCACAATATCTGAACCTGAGAGGTGATAGGTAACTTTCTTCAACACCCCGCCGCGTGATTCCACAGCCGCATTGATCAACGAAAACGCCCTCGAATAACTGAGCGCCAGCTTTCTCTCTTCACCGGGTAATGCGCGGTCAGCCGATTCGGGCAGGCCAACAAAGTTAACGAACATGATAGTGGGTTGCGGGAAATCCGGGGGAATTTTTCTATCTGCGGCGCTTTCTACAAGCAGGGAAAGCACAGGTGCAGGAATAAAACTGGCAATTGGCTCAATGGAATTAAGCAGGCTCGTGATCTGTTGCATGACTTCACTCTTATCACGGTTGAATACAACACCGCTTGCCATGCGCCTGCCCAGTGGCGTGATCTCATACTCACCCAACTGGTCGTCGGTAAGATCATCGATTACAAGATGATATTCAGGTTCGCCATCTTCAAAACGGAAGTGGTCAACCACTCGTTCATAAGCCTTCTTTGACAGATTCACACGCTCGTTGCGGCCCTTACTTTCCGTCAGCTTCGCCTGCTGCACATCCTTACCTAGCAATACATGCTCCATGCGGCGCGGCGTTCCAATATCTGCTGTCAGGAACCTGCCGTAATGGATGCCAATTCGCATCTTTAGATTAACAATGCCCGAAGGGGTTTCGATCTCTGCAAATTCCTTCATGGCCCTTTGCATACGCAACCCGGCGCGCACCGCTCGCAGAGTATCATCGTTCTTGTCAGTTTTTGGGAACATCACCAGCAGTGCGTCGCCTGTAAATTCAACCAGATCTCCACCAGATTTGCTAATGACCGCGATCATCGCGGAAAAATATTTGGTTAACTGTTTCAGCAGGTCTTCCGCCCCCTCACGCCCCTTGGCCGCATTAGCTTCCATCAGTTTCGTGAAACCCGCCAGATCGGTGAACATCATCGTACCGTATTTCCATTCGGGCTTTACGTCCCCTGGTTTCAATGAACTGACATCGATCTGCCGTGAAGTGTAATCATGCAAAATCCGTTGCAATGTCCGCAAATGTTTGTGGACTTCAATCATAATATCCACTGACGGATTGCCCCACATTGCGGCATACATTTCAGCCGGAAGTAAATATCGCAGACGGCTTTCAATTGTGGTGAGTGGCGACTCAGGGAGCATAAAACGTATTATACTTGAAACAAGAGTGAGATTACCGCATTTGCGGAATCATAAATTAATTCAGAGGAGATGAATGAAAATGAAACACACGCGCCTTCTTTTATTAAGTCTATTATTGATCGCTGGCTTGTTGCTGGCGGCCTGCGGCGGGGGAGCAGCTACAGAAGCAGCACCACTGCCGATAGAAGAAGCGGCAACCAGTGCACCTGCAGCCACTGCCTCCGTCGCTTCCAGTTCGGACCTGATACTTGATCCTGCCAATGCAACGGGTGACAACGCCCTGGCCGCTGTCGGCTACCTGTACGAAGGGCTGGTACGCCTTGAGGGTGATGCTGCGGTTGGCGTCATCGCCGAATCCTTTACCGTTTCTGAAGACGGCCTGGACTATATCTTCAACCTGCGCCCCGGTGTAACCTTCCATGACGGCTCCACCTTGAATGCAGATGCTGTGGTTGCGAACTTCAACCGCTGGTTTGACCCCAACGATGCCAATCGCGGTTCCGGTGAATTTGCCGCATGGGCCGAAAACTTTGGCGGCTTCAAAGGCGAGGTTACTGATGACGGGAAAGCCAAGTCCATTTATGACGGCATTGAAAAAGTGAACGACTTCACCGTACTGGTTCACTTGAATACAGCGGATGTGGATTTCCCGACCAAGCTTTCCAACCCGGCTTTCTCCATCGTCAGCCCCAACGCTTTCAGTGCAGGAGATGGTGGTACTGGGCCCTACAAATTTGCGTCACTCAGCGGTTCAACCGTAACCCTTGAGCCCTTCGCAGGTTATTGGGACGCTACAGCCATCCCCAGCGAAAACATGGATGTAACTTTAGACTAGCTTCACAATGAAATAATCAAAAAAGCCAGCCCGGTAAGGGCTGGCTTTTTTGATTCACTAAACTACATCCGTCATTGCGATGGCGCTCTTGCCCGACACTTGCGCTGCACTGCGTTTGTTGCAGTGTAGGTGAGCAATCCTATGTTATTGAGGGAGATTGCTTCGCCACCAAAGCACAGGAGCAGTGGCTCGCACTGACGAAGTTTGGTGTCGATATCAATAATGTTTATTGCCCAGTCCATGTTGGTTCACCGTCGTATGCCACGGTGGATGTGAGACGGATGAATTCGTTGGTTGGCACGACGACTAAATAAAGCTCCATGTCTCCGGCGGACTGAGCTTGGAACGCAAGCCTTGCGCCTTCAGGTGACCAGGCCGGGGTTCCGCGGGGATCAATGCCCTGGGAAAATAATTGTACGATGCTTCCATCGCTAATATTGAAAACGTTTATCCCATACCCTGCGCTTTGCTTGGCATTGGCGGCCACCCATAAACCATCTGGTGACCAGACTGGTGAGCCGTATTCTGATGGGGCGTTGGTGAGGCAGCGCTGATTAAGGCCGTCGCGGCCGATCAGGCACAGGTTGGAGAGTTCGCCGGTAGAGGTTTTGAATGCGATCAAGCTTCCGTCTGGCGACCAGGCTGGGGCGGAGTCAGGAGCGGAGTTTGTCGTCAAAGTGGAAACGGCACCGTTAGTTGTCAGCAATAAAATATCCGAGTTGCCGAAGCGGTTGCTTACAAATGCAATCTCATTGGTGACGGGCGACCAGACGGGGTTGCTATCGCCAGCAGGATCGTTGGTGAGGCGGATTTGATTTGAGCCATCTACATTGGCAATGTAAATTTCGAGGTTGCCATCGCGGAACGATTCGAAAACCAGTTGCTGTCCATCTGGAGACCAGGACGGAGCCGCATCCCTTTCGGCTGTATCAGTGACGCGCTTCACGGCGAGTGTATTGAGATCGAGAATATAAATATCCATGTTCTCATCAACAGTGGAGACAAACGCCACGCGCGTTCCATCCGGGGAAACGATCGGGCTGATATCATCTGTAGTTGAGGCTGAGTTTGTCAGCCGGGTTTGTTCAACGCCATCGGGAGTTGTGCTGTATAAACTCATTTGACCATCTCTGTTGGATACAAAGACGATATGCCCGAAGGCATCTGGGATGGGTGTGAGGGCGGGTTCCCCGGTTGGGGATGTTTGGCCCGGGTCGGTGGCAACAGCTTCTTCTGTGCCGAGACCGCCAGCACCTTCGAGGCCAGTTGTGGGACCACATGCGCTTAATATGCCGGCAACAATAAGCAATGCCATACTGGCGATCAATTTGTAAAGTTTGTTGTAATTTGGTTTCATATTTTCCTTGTCTCTATAAAGTTAAGATTTTGCATTACGCCAGATGAAGCCATAGTCGTACTGACCTTTAAGCATCTCACCGTGTTCAAAACGCATGGGGTTAAAACCTGATATATCAACTGTCTTGGATTTTCCATCGAGGATAAGTTCGCTGACGCACAACCCAATGGCAGGGGAAAGTTTGAAGCCAGTGCCGCTAAAGCCGGTGACAAGGTAATACCCTTCGGGGCCTGCCGCGCCGATCACTGCTCGTTGATCTGGAGTTAGGCCATCTCTTCCAACATGAGAGGAGTGCAACGATCCCTCTATCATGGCGGGGATGCGCATACAAATACGATCTATGGCGCGTTCTACGAAATCCTTGGCAACGTAGCCGAGGTCTGCTTCGGGTGATTCGCCGATGCGGCTGTCATCTTCAAGGGCGATCAAGGTCAGGCCGCCTGAATCAGGCCGAAAGTACATGCCGAGCGAACTGTCTATCACTGTCAGATGTTCGTCAAGATGAGCAGGGCGGCGCACGTGAACTACATCATGAGTCCAGGTATCCAATGGGATATGCACTCCAACCATCTCGCTGACTTTACCAGCCCATGCTCCGGCAGCATTGATAATGATGGGGGCGGAGAAATTACCGCGTGTGGTTTGCACACCGGTTATCCCGCCTGATGTGACATCAATGCTGGTCACTTCGCAATCCTGCATATAGTCAGCTCCACCCTCTTTTGCACCGGTTAAAAATGAATTCGCGGTGAGCGTTGCATCTGCATAACCTGACTCTGGCTCATATGCCGCGAATTCAATATCATCTGTTGTAAAGGACGGAGAAAGTTTTTTTACATCGTCCCCTGTGATAACTTCGGTGGGAATTCCCAATTTCTTCTGCATTTCTACATTGCCGCGTAATTGATTTAAATGATGGGCTGGTTCGATATGCAAAAAGCCTGTGCGGCGGAATCCGCACTCGCCGCCGACGCGCTCATTCCAATTTCGGAAATATTGAAAGCTTTCCCAGGCAAGTTGCGATTCCACTTGCAGGTCGTAATGCATACGCACGAGTCCGCTGGAACTGCCTGTAGCGCCAAACCCTACCTGCTTGCGCTCCAAAATAATCGGTTTTATACCTCGTTTTGTGAGGTGAAATGCAATACTTGTGCCCATCACGCCCGCCCCGATCACGATTGCATCATAATTTTTCGGCATATAGTTTCCTTCAAGGTTATATGATTTGGGTGCAATAGCCATACGCGTGCCCTTGTAACCTTAGTGGCAAATTTACGCCCAAAAGGGTTTTTTTAGGAGATGAAACGATATTACACTTTTGAAAGCTGAGTTGAAGCTTAAATTACCCCCGTTCGTTCTATTTATTGTCTCTAGACCTCATTTGTGTTGCCTTACTTTTCAGATCCTTAAAGAATTGTGAATCTGTGATCTCCGCCACTTGATGGGCCCGGCGCGTTTCATCGATCTCAATTTTAAGTTTGGCGATCTCCTGGCGCAGAGAAGCCTCGCGGATATATCCATCCAGCGCGGCAGTTGCCAGCAAGACCAGCGCCTCCAGTACATCATCATCAGCAAAGGGCACGATCTCACCAGTTTCCATATCCTTTGCGTTGATCAGTTGCAGCACGCCGATCACATGTCCTTCTTTATTATCCAGAGGGATGGTGAGGAAGGATTTGGAACGATATTTTGTACGAACATCAAAGGATTTTGTGCCAGAAAAATCAAACCCCTCGGCTTGGTACGCATCGGCGATATTGATGCGCTTGCGAGTTAAAGCGGCGTGCGAGGCTACATTGGCGCGGTTTTCACTTCCATCTTCATTGTGCAACCGCACCGGATAAAAAGGGATATCGTTTCCGCTTGTGCCACCCATATCCAGGTTGAGCGATGTGTTTCGCAGGATCACAAATTTCAGCGCATCATTTTCCAATAGATATAACGTGCCGGCGTCCGCATGTGTAACAGACTGCGCCTCCACCACCAGGGTTTCCAGCAGGCGGTTAAAATCTTTTTCTGCAGAAAGTGAAACACCAATGGGGATCACTTTTCTCAACAGGCGTAATTGATTATCACGGAACGTTACACTGCGCGCCATTGCATCCAACATTCGCGCCAATTGACCCAGGTCACCGGGGTCTTGGGCGAGGTCACTTAATAGATCGGGCGTATATTCCCCGTTTTCCACTGCGCGTACAGCGTGGATGATCCGTTTAAGTGGGGAAGTGGAACTGATCATTGTAAGGTTAGACATGTTATAGCCTGTTGCGAAAGAGTATACCAAAAAATACGCATGTCCCCATAAAACTTTGAGATATACTACCCTCATGTCACAAAAAAAAATTGGATACTTTGGCGGCACGTTTGACCCGCCACATATCGGGCATCTCATCCTTGCCAGTGAAGCCGCTTATCAATTCAACCTCTCCCGCCTGCTTTGGGTGCTTACACCAGACCCTCCACATAAACAGGAACAGCCCATCACTCCGCTCAAGCACCGCCTGCCGATGCTGCAAAGTATGGTTGCTGATAACCCAACCTTTGAAATTTCACATCTTGAAATTGACCGCCCCGGGCCGCACTATGCCATAGACACGGTTAGATTGATCGCCGAACAGGAACCCTCAGCCGACATCATCCTTTTGATCGGCGGCGATTCACTGAGGGACTTACCCACCTGGCGCTTCAGTTCGGACCTGGTAGCTGCTGTTTCCAAAATCGGCGTGATGCGCCGCCCCGGCGACTTAAGCAACCTCTCCGAGTTGGAGGAAAAAGTTCCAGGTATTGCGGAAAAGCTGGTTTTCATTAATGCGCTTTTACAGCCCGTCTCCTCGCGTGAGTTGCGCCGCCGAATTGCTGAGGAAGAAGTGTATCGATATTATGTCCCTCCATCAGTGTACAAATACATTGAATCGCATCATCTGTATCGTGGGAAATAACAACAAACATGTCACTATTCCTTGATTCCATCTTTTCATCCATTGCCCTCAGCCACTTCATGGTGGATACGTTCAACGCCAGCCGACCTGTTTTGCTAACCTATCTTGGCTTAAGCGAATCACAAATCGCTTTATTTTCTACAATTTATATCTGGGCCTCTGCGCTGACACAGCCCTTCTTCGGTTGGATCTCAGATCGCGCAGGTCCACGTTGGCTGGCGGCTGGCGGCGTGCTATGGATGACGGTCTTTTATTCTGCGGCCTTGTTTCTACCTGGTAACGTTGGCTTGGGATGTTTGATCATCGCGGCGCTGGGGTCCTCCGCGTTTCATCCGGTTGGTGCTGTCCAAGCCACCTTACGCGGACGTGACCTCCTGGCGGGGCGTGAAGCCACTTCTACCTCACTCTTTTTTACGGCAGGTCAGCTTGGGCATTTTATCGGCCCAATTATTACGGGTTTTATCCTGGCCTCTTATAAAGTTCCCGGTATGTTCATTGTGCCGATCGTTTCCATTCCAGTTGGCTTTACATTGTTTTACCAATTGCGCGCCAACCATCCACATCCGAGGCCTGCACAAACAGTTCATTCAAATCGCACACAGGCTGGCCTCGTGTTCATTATTGTGCTGGCATTGGTGGCGGCTCTGCAGTCATGGGCGCAGGCAAATATGGTGAATCTCATTCCCAAATATATTAAAGATTTGGGGCAGAGTGCAACAGTCTATGGCAGCATGGCGGGGCTGTTCATGGGCGGTTCTGCTTTGGGAAATGTTTTCGGCGGATACTTTGGTGATCGTTATAGCAAACGCTTCATCGCTGCCTTTGTTTTATTTCTGGCATCCATCCCCATCTACCTTGTCAGCATCATCGGGTGGTCACCTTGGTTATATGTGCTTATCCCTCTTGCGGGCGCATTCACCGGTGCGGTGCACAGCATTATGGTAGTCTTCGCCCAGCGGATCATCCCCGGTGGGATGGCCCTGGCATCCGGGTTGATATTAGGATTTATCTTTTCTTCTGGCGCGCTGGGCTTGCTTTATACCGGTCACTTGGCGGAATTATACGGCTTTCCATTTGTATTGACTTTAACAATGGGCATGGTCCTGCTTGCGTCACCTCTGGCATTGTTTTTGAAGGAACCAGCGATATCCTCAATTGGTTGATCGAATCATTACTGACGACAAGAAAGAGTCTATTCATCAACAGACTCTTTCTTGTTACTTGTTACCTACTCACCTTACCGCTCATGCACACATAACTCCGAAGGAGTGAAATGATTATAGACATAAAGCAAAGATGGATTCAAACCCCGAAGGGGTGACATGGCTTTGCTAAAAAACAATGACATCCCTTCGGGATTTGATGCTGGTTTGGGCAATTTCCTATAATCTTGCCATCCCTTCGGGATTGAATCTGCGTACGGTAAGTTGCTTATTCTTTTACGCATTCAAATGATACGTATGGTAGCTATTCTGGCAGGGATTTCCCCATGCGATGTGCATTTCACGTGAGGTTAAGTCAATGACCAAGGCATTGATCGTCTTTTCTCGGTCGAGCGGGTCAAGCCCTTCTATATTGTGGTTGCAGATCGAGTTCGGAATGTTGACGTGATCCTTTTGAATGGCTTGCAAACTTTTAATGGAATGTTTTTCATTCTGGCGGAGCAGGCGTGAGGCGCGGAAGTAACGTACACGCGATGAGAGCAGTTCTTCGGGGTCTTTTTCGATCTGCTTCATTTGTGGGTCGATGTAATGGTTTGTGTGAACCATGTAGCCATCATTTGCATACAGGATTTCAAATTTACGAGACGAGACTTCTATCGAATAGATCTCTCCGCTTTCGTGGATCAGCAAATGATTGTAACCTGCTGCGCGATGCTGGATGAGGGTGCGCCCGATTGCGCCGGACATGCGGCGGGATGCGAGAACAGCCCGTGCCACAACGAGGCGAGGAATGCCAATGCGTGAATCACTGGGGTATACCGAGTCAATTAGTTGGGCAATGCCATAAGCGTTGAATCCGACATTGGGCAGGAGCCCGCCATAGGTCATGGCAAGAAACGGGGGTTCCTTGTCAGGTTTGGCAGAGATGATAAGTACATCGCCTTCATCTTCTGGAATCCAATCTTCGTTATGCGCCGCGAGCACGTGACCATCCGCTGTGCGCTCATCATTGACCGCCATGCTGGTGCAGCGGGTGAGGTGCAGCGCATCCATGGTGACGGCTTCCATCGCATTGAGCACCATGATGTCGTCAAATGGAATATTTGCACCTTCGGCAATGCCGCGCAGTTCATCCACATATTGTGGATATTGCTCTTCCGCAAAAGGCAGGTATTTGCGCGCTTGTATTTTCGCGCCATCCCAGGTGAGTTCAAGAGTATCATATGCGGCATCGATCAGGATACGCGCGTTGGCTATGCTGTTTTGGACTTGGACACGCGCGGCTTCGCCGATCTGACGTCCCATCTCGCGGTGTGAACCGGAGATTTCAATTAAGGGTGGGGGTGTATTGTGAATTTGGGTATCTGGGATTTCGTGCTTTAACATAAACTTCCTCCAAAAAATAAAACCGCCTCAGAATATCTCTGAGGCGGGCAGATTATATCATGTGAGCATGTTCGTCATTGCGAACCCCGAGCCGTAAACGGCGAGTGGGTAAAGCAATCCCCAATTCACATGAGATTGCTTCGGCGGAATTACATCGCCTCGCAATGACGAGAGAATTATATTTTTCTTATGAAGTGGGAGGCACTTCCACCGGTTGACTGATCGTGCCGGGTACATTGCGTGTGCCGAACCATGTCATTCCAACGCATCCAATGGCAGCCAAGGTGACTAGCAAGGATGGCAGCCAGCCGACACAGGGGATCATGTCTAAAAATCCGACTACGAGCATGAGCATAAAGGTGCCGAACCCTGTAGCGAGAACGGGAGCCCAGGTCTGGTTGATGGCTTTTGTAAAGCGATCACCAACTTCCTGCCCCAGCGCAACCATGCCGAACAACCATGCCAGCGGGATGACCAATGCCACGATCAAGGCAATTGGAATGAGGATGATGGTAACGGTCATGATGACGATTGCAATGGGGACGATGATGAATGCCAGCAGACCATAACCTCCAGCCATCAAGGGCTGATGAACGATGGCATCGCCAGCCCGTTCCAATTGGGGTTGCAGGAAAAGCGTAAGCAGCATACCGACGAGCGCTACCAATACCGCCTGCCCAAACTTGCCTGCCACATTCCAAAACGGATTCACATCGATGTTGAAGTCAGGTGTATTCGGCACATTGGGCGTGTTTGGCACGTTGGGAACATTAGGTGCATTTGGAACTTCTGGCACATTGATCACAGGTGGGGCGTTGTTTGTGATGGTTCCAGTTATTTCTGCGCCTGGTTCCTTATCCACACTTCCGCCGATGGTGGCAATGTCTCCATCCACCACGGCAGTTTCTGCCAGCGAAGCCTGACCTCCGACGATGACAACATCACCATCTATAGTGCCGGTGATTATCAGGTTTCCACCGATCAAAGCGACATCACCATTAACGTCCCCATTGATCGTAACATTCCCTCCGACCAGGGCAATATCTCCATTCACGATGGCATCTTCTTCGATCACTGCATTGCCGCCGACCACAGCCAGGCTTCCATCCAGTGTGTCTCCGCTTTCCAATGTGTAGTTTTGCCCAAATAACAATACATCTTCACCCGGGCCTTGTGCCAACACCGTACTGGATGGCATGATCAGCAATGCCAGCAGAAGGATAATGCGAATTAAACTCGTTTTCATTTTCATACAGTTACTCCTTGCGGCTTGTGTGAAAACCGCCAGATTGATACAACCCATATAAGACCCAACCCTGCCAATGCAGAAAGCATCACCATCCATATATAAGGTGGGATAAAGCTTGGAACCATGCGCGCCAATACCCTTAAGATTTCACTAAAAGCCTGCAGGGATGTGAACACAAATAGAAAATAGCCGACGGAGGCCGTCAACCACTCGATGGGAGATGAAACAAAAGCGTAAATGTAGGGAGCCGCAAACCAGCCGAGCAGCCCCACTCCGCTTATGATCAACACGATGAGACCCCACAATCTGCGGCGGCGCTCCGCGATCTTTTGTACAGCCAGCCGCTGTTGGAAGCGCAATGCAAAACCTTTCGCGGGCTCAACCACGCGCGCAGAGCGTAATGCCAGCCCCGTTTCTGCCAGCGCAGTGCAATGAACGCAGCTCCGCAGGTGCGAGTCAAGCTCACGCTTCTCGGTTGTGCTTAAATATTTATCGTCCAACAGCCATGTTTCAAAAGGCTGGTGATTCATGATGCCTCCTTTCCATTTCGGCGACCAGGTCTTCTTCCTGTTCCTGCCATAAACCTGCCAGTTCCTTGCGTGCACGGTGCAGGCGGCTCTTCACCGCGCTCACCGTCAAACGCAAAGATTCAGCAATCTCAATTTCTGAATAGTCATACCAATATCTCATAATGATCGCGGCGCGGTCAGTGTTATCAAGGTCTTTGAGCAGGGAATGCACCCGGTCACGAGTCTGCCCTTTGATGGATTCGGCTTCGGGGTTGGGTGAATCGGGGTCAGGCAATTCAAAGGTGTTGCCATCCTCATCCTCCGTATCCATCGAAAACATTGAGAATTTTCTGCGTCGCAGTCTGTCAATACAATAATGCGCCGCAATCGAAAGCAGCCAGGTCGCGAACGGACGTTTCTGATCGTAGCGGTGCAGGTGCTGGTAGGCACGTAAAAAGGTTTCCTGTGCGGCATCTTCTGCCAACTCAGGCTCGCCCAACATGCGGTAGCACAGGTTGAAAACCGGGGTCTGATAGGTCTCGACCAAGCGGGTAAACGCTTCGTCATCACCTTGTTGCGCCTGGGAAACCCAGGTCTGTTCTTCGTTCACGCTGCTCCTTGATGAGACTTTCTACATCCTTTACGCAGGAAATTAGGGAAGGTTGCACGACTCTGGAGTCGACCAGCTTGCTGGTCGGTTTTGCAGGAGCAAGCTCCTGCACTCCAGAGTTAATGAACATGCCCACCCCCGCTTCCCACTGGACCGAGAACCTGCTCCCATTTCCCAAGCGACTCGGCCCTTTGAGTGATAAAGATCGCGATGGCCGTTGTGAGCGGCACAGCGGCAATCAACCCCAATGAGCCGACCAATGTCCGCACCACTTCTTCAGCGATAAAGGAAAAATTGATGATGTAACCATAGTCACCATGCCCAAGCGAGAACATTAATAACATGGGCAGCGAGGCTCCTGCGTAGGCTAAAACTAACGTGTTAACAGTAGCCGCTACATGATCCTGCCCGATGCGCATGGCAGAGTTGTAGAGTCCGCGAAAGCCGAAAGATGGATTCGCATGATGCAGTTCAAACACAGCCGAGGCCTGAGTCGTCACGAGGTCATCCAGCACACCGAGTGCACCAATGATCATACCGCCGAGCAGTAATCCGCGCAGGTTGATCGGGGACTCCATCAACTGCATTAGGAACATCACGTTTTCATCACCCGTCCCATTTAACTTTGCGAAGACTACGAACAATCCTGAAAGAGCGCCTGTCAATAACAGGACCAGCATCATGCTGATGACTGCTGCGTGAGTCTTCAAAGTCCAGCCGTAGGTGAGGTAGAGTGACACAGCCAAAAGAATGATCGAGCCGATGATGCTCACACGCAAAGGGTCTTCGCCGACCAGAATGTGTGGGATGATGTAACCGATGATGATGTACAAGCTGAAGGCCATGCTCAATAATGCGCGCAAGCCCTTCCAACTGCTGATGAGGATGATAGCAATTGCAAAGATGGCGGTCAGCCAGAGGATCGGCGTGGTGCGGACGTAATCTGCAAAATAGGCGTTGACCACATTGTCCGGCGTCTTGCTGATGGAGACCAAAATTCTGTCGCCTGGTTCCAACAGATAATCATCCGAACGGATCTGACGTTTGCCATAATCGATTTCCATGGGAATACCAGCGTACTGACCTTCAAGAATGTTCACGCGCGCGATTTGATACGTTTGTAAATTCCCTCCCAGATCAATTTCACCTTCTTCGATAATTTGCAGTACCTCTGCCCGGACGGTATCCGCGCCAAAGGTGGAGAACCCCTCGCCGGGCAATTGCACCTGGGTGAGTGCTGTGTAAATCAAAACCCCAATGAGCAATAGAAAAGGAAAGAGCCATGATCTGTTTTTCATGGCTCTGATTATAAACGGACGACGGACAATGGACGATTGACCATAATCTGGCTCATTGGGAATCGCCGTAACAAACCAGCATATATGGCGGCGTGGTGTAGGTCAAATTGCCAATTTGACCTACGGCTGGCGGCATATCACAGCAAACCCCAAAGAGCCCATAACCTATCGTCCATTGTCAATTGTCTATCGCCCATACGGATACCAATAACTCTTATCCTCCATATTGAAATCCCAATGGACGTGTTTGGTCTCGCGGAACTCATCGAGGCCTTCCTCGCCAAGTTCACGCGCGCCGCCGGAGTACTTCATCCCGCCAAAGGGACCTGCATAATTGTCTGTGAGCGGATCGTTGATCCAGATCGTGCCTGCTTTGACGTCATCGAAGAATTGTTTGATCTTCTTTGGATCATTCGAAATCAAGACTGCGCCTAAACCGTATTGGCAATCATTTGTCAATTTAACAGCTTCATCGAAGGTAGTGTATTCCATGATTGGTACTGCGGGACCGAAAGTTTCCTCGCGCATGATGACCATGCTATGGTCAACGCCAGACAAAACGGTTGGCTCGTGGAAAAATCCCTTGGCTAAATTTTTCGGCCTTCCACCGCCAGTTAAAATCTTTGCGCCGTGTGCGCGGGCATCTTCGATATGTTTCTCGAACTTCGCGCGGAAGGTATCGCCGATCATCGGTCCCATATCGGTTGTTGACTCAAGCCCCGACCCAAGCCTGAGGGTTTTGACATGTTCCACAATGGCCTCAGTGAATCTCGCTGCACCTCTTCTTGGGATGTAAACCCGCTCCGTGCTTGTGCAAACCTGCCCGGCGTTGATCAGCGCCGCATACGCCACAGCCTTTGCCGCGATCTCGGGGTCTGCATCCTCTGCAATGACAGTGGCATCCTTGCCGCCCAATTCGAGATGAAGTTTCTTCATCATCGGTGCGCCAATGGATGCGATTCTTTGCCCCGTTGCCAGACTGCCCGTGAATGCGATCACCGGCACATCAGAGTGTTTGACCAATGGTTCGCCTGTTTCAAGCCCATAACCAGTGACCACATTGACCACGCCAGCAGGCAAATGATCAAAACAATGTTCAGCAAGATACAGCGCCGTGAGCGGAGTCATCTCCGAGGGCTTGATGACGACTGTATTCCCGGCTGCCAGGGCGGGCGCAAGCTTCCATGCCAGCAGGAGCAGTGGATAATTCCACGGCACGATACAACCCACCACGCCATAAGGTTCTTTGATAATAAAGTTAAATTGCGATGACTCGCCCGAAGCCAGCACACTCCCGCGATGATGACGTCCCAGTTCGGCATAATAACGAAAAGTGTTGATGACCCACTCAACTTCCTCTTCATTTTCAGAAAGAGGCTTGCCTTCTTCCAAAGTCAGCAAATGGACAATTTTTTCGCGATGTTCATGGACTTTATTTGCCACCTCATGCAGGTGGCTGGCACGTTCATTTGCCCCCATCTTCCTCCAGGCATCAAAAACAGACTTCGCAGCCTGCACTGCCGCTTCAATATCCTCCGCCGTCCCACGCGGGACAGAGTCAATGATCTCCTCTGTAGCAGGGTTTTGAACCTGGATTTCTTCCTTCGCATTTCCGTTCGTGAACTTGCCGTTGATTAACATGAGTTTCATAGGTGCTCCTCCTTTGTCATATTGGGAATTTTCCAATCATATCATGCAGATAAAACCCAAAAATGAAAGTAATAGCCTTGTACTTTCAAAAAGCCTTTATGCTACAATGATTCAAATTGCCTGATTTCATCGTATGGAAAGGGACATCCATGAAACGAATCTCTCACCTTCTTCTTTTATCCATTTTTCTTGCTTCATGTGTCAATGTTGCGACCCCCGCGCCAACTTCGATTATCACATTTACTTCTGTGCCTTCAAGTACGCCCACTGCAATTCCCGCCACCCCAACCGCGACAGAGGATCCCCTAAAAAACGCACCAGAGGGGACGACACATGTAGTAAATGGCGTCCCGCTTATGGACGCCAAAGACGGTTATACCTATATGTGGGATGAATTATTGCATTCTTGGGTTCGATATTTAATTAAAGATTATTTTGCGTATGACAGGCCGAGCTCTAACACAATACCCATAGATGTTCGAATCAAATTGGGTACTCCCGGTTCAGAAAAAATCAAAGCACTGAAACATAAAGATGCTACGAGTTTCGAGGATAAAAGTTTTGTACCGGATGAGTTAACAAAATGGTTAATGGAACGATTTAATTTATCATTTGAAAATCTTACTTCACAGCTTGAATCAAGTGATGGCATTGATTTTGATTTCTTTTTTAATAATGAACCAATGACCGGTAATTTTGGAACAGACAGTGGTATACAGGTGACAATTGTTAGCGCACAGGAATTAAAGGAATTGGATGCACAGCATAAAGCAGTCTCAGTGCAGGGAATCATGGGCATGATATATTACACCATTGATGGCGTGAACGATGAGGGAACTGTGTTATTCCGAATAGCACATGAGCTTCCGTTAGACAAGTTGTTAGTAAATGCACCAAATGGTGACCGCGAACATGAATTTCGAACGCTTGTAGTATTACCATTGGCAAATTTATTAGTTCCTGATGCTGATCAGTTTAAGGTATATAACTTGACTTTAGGTGATATTCTTGCTGCGCGAACTGGATTAGATAGGCAAGATGGAAACCCAGATCTACAAATACTCATTGGACCATAGTTATTGATTACTTTCTTCTTATATATTTGAATACGTGTTTGTTTTGAGATACGTTAGTATATGAATGGAAACACGACGATAGACACAACGGCCTGGACTGTAGGCTATGGCGAATCCATCATTGTATTAGTAAATGGAAACCTCAAGATATAACCTTAGGTTTATCTTCTTACTTCTTACTTTCCCTCATCCTCCGGCATCTGCGATTCTTCGATTAGATCCTTGGGCGTCGCCGCGCCACAACTGGGGCAGATAAATTTATGTTCAACAGGCGTATAAGACCGCGAACAAAACGGACAGGTAATCGGCATGGGTTCCTTAGGAACTTCTTTGACTACTTCCTTTGTCACCTCGCGGGTTTCCACGCGAGTTCTGCCGCTACCAACAAATATGTTTCCGCCTGAATGGTACGAGCCGCCTCCAGATGAAGAGCTTGATGATGACTTATTTGCCAATGCGCCACCGATCAAACCGCCGCCCAATCCGCTTTTATTTTGGACTGAAGGTTTCGCAGAGCCTGATAATTTCGATGAGGATTTTGATGATGATCTGCTTGATGATTTACTCGACCCGCCTTTCATGTTCCCCAATACAAGGAACAGCACAGCTATGATCACAACCGCCGCAAGGGTCACAAACACAATGATCGCGGTCAAGCGAATGGCGCGCGGGATGTTATATAGTTCATATCCATAGCTGAAGAGGAATACGCCGCCCACATAAAACGGAGCAAGGATCAGGCACAGGATTATTCCCAATTCCTGAGAGATGCTTTCTTCAAGAAAAGTTTGATAGCCAATAAAAATGATCAGCGCCAGTGTGGCCAGCGCGATCAATCCGCCGGGGATGAGGATGTGTAGCGGCTTGCCGGGCTTTTCATCGTCGTGATCGTACTCGTAAACTTCATGCGTTTTTGCACGCATCTGACGTGCTTTATATTCCGATTGCACCATAAGATTTCTCCTTTCCCTCACCCTAGCCCTCTCCCTTTGGGAGAGGGGACTCCCTTCCCCTTCGGGGGAAGGGTTGGGGATGAGGGGTTACTTACTCAAATCCTTTGAAAGCGACTCCATCTGTGCCAGGATCGCGGCAACCTGTCCGCTGGAAACGTTGACGCGGTACATGTGCGTAAATCCGTCACCGAGCATTATTTTAACTGTACGCCAGGAAGCCAGTTGAGGTTGTATCTCACCTTCGGGTAAAAGCTCCACGGCCTGGGCCCATTGCGGATGAGTCTTCTCATAGTCGCCGAGCAGGTCGCGGGTCGAAGCGCGAAGCGGAAAGAGGTGAGTAGTCTCCACCCAGCGCGCATCTTGTTCATTATCCAGCAGCCAGCGGACGAATAACCATGACGCGAGTTGCTCCTCATCGGTTGATTCCAAAATAACATAGGAGGAACCATACACCGCAAGCACGCCATTATTCCCAGCGGGGCCGGGGAAGGGGATCACTTTCCATTTGTCAGGGTTGCTGGAGCTTGCGAACGTGCGTGTGACAACTGGAAGATCGTGAAGGTTGGCGGTGATGAACAAAGCCTCGCGAGTGACAAATGCAGTGATGGGATCCACGTTTGCTCTTTGCCACGCGCAACTTGATTCGGAAAGCTCACGCAGATATTTGAATGCATCGATATTGTCCGGCGCGAGGAATCGGTAATTATCTTCCTCCAATACACCGCCGCCAAATGCCAGCAGCCATGCGTAAGCCGTCATCGGCTCGGTATTCACCAACCAGCCGCCCAGAGAATCATTTTCTGCAAACTGATCGGAAAGCATCGACTTTTGCGAGCCGCAGGATTGTTTCCGAAAATCTTCTGATGTAAGCGGCGCCGATTTAAAACCAAGCTTGCCGGCCGAAGTCTCATTCCAAAGTAAAAATTGCGCATTGCGCTGCGCAGGGACTGCCACACGTGCCTCGCCTGCCAGGTCCTGATTCCAAAATACGAAAGGAATATCATCGGAGTTGATCCCGTATTTCGGGTCATCAACATAATCGGTCAGATCGGTCACCACGCCATCTGCATACCAACCCTGCGCATGTTCGGGCAATGCGATCACAAGATCGGGCCTTTCCTCGGTTGGCAGGGATGCGGTTACAGATTCATAAAGCTGCGAAAAGTTAACTTGATTTTGCAGCTTTACTTTGATGCCCCATTCATTTTGCGTATTGAAGTCGTTGACGAATGAATCGAACAGATCTGACTCGATGCCATACCATGGAGTCCAGACTTCGATCTCCAATCCGTTCAACGCCTCTTCCTGGACCTCAAGCCTGCTGACCGTTTCGAGGACTGCTTCTTCGGTTGGAGTTTTTTCCGCCTTTTGTGTGGGAGATGACTCTGCCAGGGCTGTGGCATCCACTCCACTACATGCAGTTAAGATGATGGAAGCGATAAAGAATAGTGAGAGTATTTTTTTCATGGAGCAAGTGTCATAAAGGGGACTGGCATGAATACCAAAATGAAGACGATGACCATCGTATAAGCAACCAGTTTTCGGGTAGGGTCGAGCGTGGTGATCTGATCCAATGGCTGTGCGTTGACTCGTCCCAGCCAGAAAAGCAGGAAGGCCCACAGCCACCATCCGCTCCAAAAGATGCCGAGAACAACCAGCAGACCAATGATGAATGGAAACGCCTTTCGCGCTTTATCGCCCAGCAAACCATAAATGACATGCCCGCCATCCAGTGTGCCCGCGGGAATCAAGTTCAACGCGGTGACGAGGATGCCTGCCCAACCCGCAAAGGCTATCGGATGAATAAACACATCCAGACCGCCAAATGGAACGGGGCGGCCTGTGAAAAAATATTGAAGCCAATATAAACCACTTTGCGGCTCAATTGGTGCAGGGAGCAACTTCCCGAAGGTGACAAATTTTGCAAAGAGATAAAGAAGCGAATTACCTTCGAGGAAGCTGTTCGGGTTTGGGTCGATGGTTCCTAATGTTGAAAGTGACAATCCATAGAACAAAACAGGAATGGCAACGACCAACCCCGCAATGGGGCCTGCGATACCTATATCAAAAAGGATACGTTTGTTCTTCGGGATGCCGCGCATGATGATCGCTGCGCCCATTGTGCCAAGCGGACTGAATGGAAATGGAATAAAGTAAGGCAGGGTGGCGGGCGTCTTGTGATAGCGGCTCATGAAGTAATGCCCCAGTTCATGCGCCACTAAAATTCCAAGCAGGCTTAATGCAAAAGGCCAGCCCGTGAAAATACTTTTTGCAAGCATCAATAGTTGCCCCATAAAATCATTTGGCATGGGCCCTTCTGGTTGCGCACCAGCCAGCATGACACTGAAAACCGTTAAAACAAAGAGGATGATGTTCGTGGAAACTTTATCTTTTGGGGGTTCGGGTTGTTTCGGGGCAAGGTATATTACCTGGCGTTCCTCTTCTAATCTAAAGAGGGGTGTGATGTTGTATTGGCTCAATGATTCGACCAGTAGGTCGTATGCTTCTGCGGAATCTTCGCCAAGCAATTCGCCACGGTAGCGCAGTATGAATCCCTTATGCGGGTCTTCGCTGGTTACATCGTCAACGCGAAACACGCGTGAGACAAGTTTTGTAAATACATCAGCATCAGGATAAGACATGGTTCTCCTTGTAAGAAACCCTAAGAAATTGTCTGAAAAGTAGGGACACAGCGAGTCAATTCAAGATTTTGGACGTAAATCGTTTCGCTGCGTCCCTACAAATCCATATCTACAGAGTATCGCATAATTTGGTAAACAAAAACTTCGATTTTCCTTCGTAATTCTCAACGAAAAGTTTACTTAATTATGAGACGAGCGATAAAGTTGAGATTTCAGACAGCCTCTTAGGGTTTGCGATAAATGAAGCGGGAGTGGATGGGAGTCGAACCCACCGCGACCCGCAACGCGACCCGCCACAGGTTTTGAAGACCAGGAAGCCCACCGGGACCTAACCACTCCCATTCGCAAGGATACACGAGACGATGAGGATTGGCAAGTGAACCTTTCTCTTTATTGCTGCATGTTATTTCTTTTTGATTTCAGCCAGCTCGATCAAGTTCATGGCGGGGTCATAAAACATAACCCAGCGCGTTCCTTCATCCTCTTCCACGCCAAAAGGAAGTTCAACATGATTCGCCTCCAGGCGCTGGATCGCTGAGTCCAGGCTATCCACGGAAAAGGCTACACATGGAAAGCGATGGGCGGATTCCTGCAAAGACTTTCCCTGGATGATGGTCAGGTAAATTCCACCCAGATCAAAATGCGGACGGTCATGATGCAATACTAGAGGCAGGCCGATCACATCGCGATAGAAATGTGCGGTCTGGGCTACATCTTCAGCCCAGAGAGTGATCACGAACAATTGAGGTTTCATTTTATTCTCCTTGTGTTTGAATTTATCATCAATGTCTTGCAGACATTGATGGAACACAAAAATAAAAGCGCTGACTGGAAAAGTCAGCGGAGCTACTGAAGATGTGGCATCATGGTCGCCATCTAAAAACAAAACCACTCTTTTGGCAGAGTGGTTACTTACTATGGTCGGGGCGAGAGGATTCGCATCGTCCCCCTGTGGAGAAACCTACGTCTATTGTCTTTTGTAAGTTTTGTCGGGGCGAGAGGATTCGAACCTCCGACCTCTTGCTCCCAAAGCAAGCGCGCTAGCCGGACTGCGCCACGCCCCGATCAAATGAACTGGCCGAGTATAATGCGAAGGATGAGTACCCGTCAAGCGATTCTATTCATCACTTATGTTACGCTTCTTTTTTCACTTTCAGCCTGTTCCACCACAAATGACAGCATTCCCACTCAAACAGCAACCCCGCTGCCAACTGCCACGCTGACTTTCACCCCTAGTCCCATTCCACCCACGCCTACATCCACCCCATTGACCTGTCTTACCCAACCTGGCAACCTCAAACAGGATGCCATCTCCCGCACTGATCCACCGCAGGAATTCATCATCTATCTACCACCTTGCTATCAGGAACAGGTCGACACAAGATATCCAGTCCTTTATTTGCTCCATGGTCAAACTTACGCACAAGATCAGTGGGTGAGGTTGGGTGCGCCAGGTATTGCAGATCAACTCATTCACTCAGGGCAGGCCATTCCATTCATTATCGTCTTCCCGGATGACCATTATTGGAATTCACAGGTGGGGTCTGGTTTTGGGGATCGATTAATCATAGACATGATCCCGTATGTGGACGAGAATTACCGCACCGTGTCAGATCGTGACCATCGCTCCCTCGGCGGTCTCTCTCGCGGCGGGGGGTGGGTGGTACAGCTTGGCTTCGAACATCCTGAATTGTTTGGCTCCCTCGGTTTGCATTCCCCCGCAATTTTCAAAGATAATGCCCCTTATATTGAGAAGATCATTAAGAACATTCCAGAAGAAAACCATCCACGCCTATGGCTGGATGTGGGTGATGCAGACCGGGAATTGGCAAGCGTGCTGGATTTTGAAGAGATGTTGACTCGAAATAATTACATCCATGAATACTATTTTTATCAGGGCGATCATTCGGAATCCTATTGGAGCCTGCATGTGGAGGAATATCTGCGTTGGTATGCACAGGCATGGCAGGAAGAAGCAGTGGTGCAGTAAGATATAATTTTTCACTACTATATACCCGTCATTGCGAGGAGCGCTTTTGCTCTTGGCGACGACACTTGCGCCGCACGTGATTTGCTTAGCAAATCATGCAGGTGAGCAATCTCCGGTTTGGCGGAGTTCTACCAATTGAGACGAGATTGCTTCACCACCAGAAGAACACTGGCGGCTCGCAATGACGTAATTTTACAACAGGAGAATAAATGAATATCTTTGTTACCGGCGGCGCAGGCTATATTGGCTCAGCTACAGCCGAGGCGTTGATCAATGCAGGGCACTCTGTCACCGTGTTCGATTCGCTTGTCACCGGCCATCGCGCCGCAGTTCCTTCAGATGCAAAATTCATTCATGCATCTTTGGATGACAGCCATGCCCTGGCTGAAGCGTTAACTACTGCGAAATATGATGCCATCATGCACTTCGCGGCCTTCATTGAGGCCGGGGAGAGCATGAAAGACCCTGGGAAATTCTTCCGCAATAACTTTACCAACTCACTGCAGTTAATGGAAATTGCAGTGCAGGCTGGCGTGAAAAAATTGGTATTCTCATCTACCGCGGCGGTATATCAATCCAGCGAAGATCCGCTTACGGAAGAGTCCCCGCTTGGCCCAACCAATGTGTATGGTCACACAAAGCTGATGACCGAGCAAGCTCTCGAATGGTATCGCAGTATTCATGGCTTGCATTTTGCCGCTCTGCGATACTTCAATGCCTGCGGCGCATTGCCCGGACGTGGCGAAGCGCACCAGCCAGAGTCGCATCTCATTCCGCGCGTGCTGCAAATTGCATTAGGCCAAGCCGACTCTGCGACCATTTATGGCACGGACTACCCCACACCGGATGGTACTTGCATCCGCGATTACATTCATATTGCAGATTTGGTCTCCGCGCACATGCTGGCTTTGAATGCGCTTGAAGAGTGCGATAGGATGATCTATAACATCGGAAGCGGCAACGGTTTCTCGGTCCGCGAGGTGATCGAGACAGCGCGAAAAGTAACCGGCCACGCGATTCCCGCAGTTGAATCTCCACGCCGGCCCGGTGACTCGGCTCGCCTGGTTGCATCACCAACAAGAATTATTAACGAACTGGGTTGGAAACCGACTCATACCAACTTGCAGGAAATCCTCTCCAGCGCGTGGGAGTGGCATAAGTCCAACCCGAAAGGGTATCAATAAAACACCGCTCTGTCGGGGGCTAAGTGCCCCGAAGGGGTATAGCCCCGACAGAGCAAGAGGATGTGAATCATGACTTTTCTTGTTGTACTCATCGGTTGGGTGTTTTCACTTTGTTTGCATGAATTTTCTCATGCGTTAGTCGCATATTATGGCGGCGATATCACCGTGAAAGATAAAGGCTATCTCACCTTCAATCCGCTCAAATATACGCATCCTGTTTATTCATTGCTTCTGCCGCTGATCTTTTTGATGATGGGCGGAATCGGCCTGCCCGGCGGCGCAGTTTACATTGAAAGATGGAGATTGCGCAGCAAGCGGTGGGAGACTGCTGTTTCGCTGGCGGGCCCATTCTCCAATGCGCTTCTTGCTTTAATCCTCGGCTTGGCTCTGCAACTGATGCCTATCAACAACTCAGGCATTTGGCCCGGCATTGCTTTCCTCGCCTTCCTACAAATTTCGGCAGTTGTGTTGAATATGATTCCGCTTCCGCCATTTGATGGTTTCGGCGCAATTGAACCCTTTATCCCCATGGACATTCGCATGAAACTCGCGCAAACACAAGGCATGTTAGCGTGGATTGTGCTGATCCTTCTCTGGCAGGTACCGATTGTTGGCCGTGCGTTCTGGGGTTTGATTGGCACCCTTGCGCAGTTAGCTGGAATCCCATTGCAATTGGCAGGGCTGGGCTTGGATCAATTTATGTTTTGGTAGTCAGATCTTCATAAAAATACAAAGTTCCCAAACTCAATCAATAATAGACCAATTTCAATATCAGAAATTTCCAAGGATGTAAAAATGAAAACACATCTCCTTAGCATTGGGTCTTATTTTGGATTTGCCCCACAATTACGACTGATTAATTTCAAGGGCAAAGACAATGAAACTTTACAGCATCATATTCAAAATGGATTGGGACTCTTTTTATTGCTTTTACCTTCAATTATTTTTTTCATCCTCATTCAAGGTTTGGAATTGATTATTGGATTTAATTTTCCTAATATTGGCCTTCTCACTCTTTCCAAAATCATTTTGTTTATGGATGTTGTTTCGGGTGCTCCATTTGCTTTATGCGGCGTTTTCTGGCTGATTGGCATCGTTAGCGCGATCCGTGGATCGGTTAGACCGATTCCAGTAATTTCCAAAATTTCGAACAGCAAAATATCAAAGGGCGTTTCAGTTGGATTGGGAATTCTTCTTCAGACTGGCATAATATTTATTGTTTTTGCCATTACGCGTGCAAACCAACTTGCCAATCAATATGATGGAAATGCATCAGTTTACATGTTATATGAAAATCTGGACCCCATCCCTCGCTGGGTATTTGCCTCCGGTTTGTATCCTATCGCAGAAATTGCGAATGCACGCTGGGGTAGAGGAAGTGTTGCTGTAGAATTGTTGACAAGAGAGAATATCGACAAGGCACTTCGGGATGGACGGCTCGTTATTCTTGCATCGCACGGCGGTTATAAAGCTGGAACTGTCGCCCTATCTCATAACCCGAATGATTATTACTCTCCCGCTGACATATATCGGATTGGCGGAGCAGGCTCTGACCTTCAGTTTATTTATATCTCAGGCTGTAACACAGGGGCGCTGAAAACTGAATGGGCACAATCTCTTGCGCCTGCAGAAGTAATAACATTTGATCGGATTTCATGGGCAACAGAGCATGCATTTTGGTTGTGGACAGATGGGATAAAAGTCGCCCTGAAAATAGAATGAATCAACTCTCAATTATTGATAAAGAACTTGAACACTACCCTCTACCCAGCTTGCGTTTGTGTGGGTGAATGGGTTCCTGTTTTTGATGACGTTTCCCTGAAATAATCATTGACCACAAGTAAACCGCGCCAACGCCTCTTCAAAAAGCGGCCTAGCTGATTCGGCTTGTCCTGTATAAACTTTCCATGCGAAAACGCGGTCATCGCAGGTCCATGCGCCGGCGCCGCCAAAGGGTAGGACAGCCGTAGCGGTGCTTGTGATCTGTGTGTACATCACATTCATATTGCGAACCAGCATAACATCCATGTTTCCATCGCGGGTATCTATGGCTGCATCAATGATGGTATCGAGCAGGAACTTCGGGTCGGCTGTGCCGGGCGCGCTCTGCCACATGACCTGGATGAAGAGATTGCCATTAAAAGCAGCAAGTAGTCCCTGGCTGAACGTGCTGGGCGCAGCGGGATTTTGCTGTGCACTGACGTCGAAGAACGCCATCTCAACTGGATGGCCGATGCAGAATTGATATTCGCAGAATAAACCAACGAGGTTGAAGGGTGTGGGTGATGGATAAGGTGTGGAAACGGGGTTTCGTGTGGCAGTTGGCATTGCGGCAAGAGTCGCTGCAACAGCTTGGCGGATCTGTTGGTTCGGGTCGGGAGTCGCATTTCGGGAGCAACCTGCTGATAGAAACAGGAGCAGGCTAACAGTTAAAAAAAGAAGCGATTGTTTTTTCATCCCAAAATTATAGTACAAAAGCCTCGTCAAACATGACGAGGCTTTTGTTTAGCTTCTGCTTCCCTTGCTCGTTCGAGAGCTAAGCCCCCGAGCGAGCAGTAGCAATTCTTTAGTGTCCGCTGCCGGGCATGGGTGTGCCGTTGAAGATTTCAGGATTTGCTTCGCCCTCGACAACGATGAAGCCGGCCAGACCGCGTTGTAATCTTGAGAGTGCATGGTCAACGAGAATGTAGTTGCCAGGGACTTCGAGATTGAACTCAACCATGGTTGCGCCGCCGGGCGGGACGAGGGTGGTTTGCACGTCAGTGAGAGGCGCACCAGTGAGGGAAGCCTGATCGTACACGCGGTCAAAGATTTCGCCGATGACGTGGAAGGATGATGTGAAGTTCGGGCCGCCTACGCCGAAGAAGATGCGCACTGAGTCGCCGACATTGGCTTTGAGCGGTTTCTGCGTTGTTAGCGCGCCGACTGCGCCATTGAAGACAAAGTATTCAGGTTCTTCGCCGAGTAATTTTGTAGTATCAGACATCTGATGACCTTGCTCGCCGAATTTGCCAGCCGTATATAACTCACCTTGCATTACGTAGAACTCTCGGTCAACGGGAGGAAGTCCACCTTCGGGTTCAACGAGGATGAGACCATACATGCCGTTGGAAATGTGATCTGCAACCATGGGTGTCGCGCAGTGGTAGACGAAGAGTCCGACGTTGATTGCCTTGGATGTGAACATGGTTTCTTCACCGGGCTTGGTCTGCGTCATCACAGCGCCGCCACCGGGACCTGTAACTGCGTGGAAATCTACTGAGTGATTCATTACGCTGGTAGTGTTGTTCTTCATGTGAACTTCGATGGTATCGCCGATGCGCACTCGGAAGAACGGGCCAGGGACTGCGCCATTAAAGGTCCAGTAAGTATAAGTGGTTCCATCTGCAAGCTGACCTTCAACTTCCACCGCTTCAAGGTCAATGCGGACGGTGGTGGGTTCACGTGCTTCGAGAGGGGCGGGCAGGTCGCTTGGGTCGCGCACGATGTCAGCGCCAGTGGTGGGTTCTTGAGGAGCAGCGGCTACTTCCGCAACTGCGGCTGATTCACTATAGGCGCCATCGGGCAATCCATGCAGATAAGTAACAATGGAGTTGATCTCATCTGTTGTCAATGTGTCAGCTAAAGCAGCCGGCATAACATTGGGGGCACATGCACCGGTGGGGCAGTCGGGCGCGATGAACAAATTAGGATCGAGGATCGATTCGTGAATATATTCCTCAGCGGTGGTTGCAGTGCCTGTGTACGCATCACTTTTGATGTGTTCGTCGGCGACCACGCTAATCTCTGAAAGATCAGGTGCCACCACACCTGCCGCATTGGGAATTCCAGCGATGGTATGGCAGCTTCCACATGCACCTTTTTGGAAGGCGGCGAGTACTGCGGGGTCACCATTGCTTGTCATGGAAGAAGAGGAAACAGGAGATACCTCTGTTGCGCTTACAACCAAAACACCTCTCATGCCCAGGTCTGCATGGTTAGCTACGCTGTCATAATATTCCATTTCTCCATGAACATCAGAGACTGTAAATGTAACTGAGGTAGTCTCGCCCTTTTCCTTTACCATACCTGTGCTGGCCTGAACTTCCGGGAAAGTGATGTCGTGTTGTCCCATCCCGCCGTTGATCAATGTAACGGTAATTGTCTCGCCGGGGTTGGCGCTCAACGTTGGGTTTGCAATGCCGTTGATCTCATCACTGACACCCAGAAAGATCAAATTACCATCTCTCAATTCAGTTGTCAGCACATATTCCTTTGTTACAACCTGGGAATTCCCGCCGGCGCAGGCTGCCACGAAGACAGCCAGGAAGATGGTGGCTCCAAAAAATTTGATAAACGTTTTCATTTTGTACTCCTTATTAATGTTTTGTGAATATTTAGTTTGGCGAGTTCTTCAAGGAATATATTTTCATCAAGATCGTATACGGTGATAACTTCCTTAAGTGTGCAAAAACGCGCCAGAGAACAAATTGCACAACCTGTGCCCTGGTCAATGAAGAATCTGACCGCCTCTGGCGTTGCCGTCAGCACGTCTGCAACAGTGATTTCAGAAATCGCAAAAACATCTTT
Source organism: Candidatus Villigracilis sp. (assembly GCF_057083605.1). Taxonomy (NCBI): domain Bacteria; kingdom Bacillati; phylum Chloroflexota; class Anaerolineae; order Anaerolineales; family Candidatus Villigracilaceae; genus Candidatus Villigracilis; species Candidatus Villigracilis sp. The sequence continues at coordinate 54,750 of NZ_JBXMTI010000033.1, forward strand.
CATAGTGGATACAGAATATCGTATTCCCCCAAACCTGTCTTTGCGCTAGCGCAAATTGGCACAAATGGAAAAACGGATTACTTTTCGAGATTGTCCGCGATTCTCACCAACTCATGCGGCTTGATGAGGCTGATGCGCTCCCGCCCCGTTTCGATGATCCCCTGCCGCTCCCATTCACTGAGCAAACGGCTGACGGTGTAGACAGTAGTCCCGGTCATTTCTGCCACATCCTGCCTTGAGAACGATAAGACGATCACCGCCTCTTTTTCCGCCCTGACACCTGTTTGCCCTGCCAGGCGGATCAGCGCGTTGGCCACTCTCTGCTCAACCCTCTCGGTTGCCAATTCTCTATAGCGAGCCTGTATTTCCTGAATATAGGAGGTCATTAAATTCATCAAACCAAATGACAGATCGGGGCGGGTCTTGAGCATCTCCTGAAGGAACCCGCTTTTGATGGCGAGGGCGGTGCTGTCTTCCAGGGCTTGGGCGCTGGCAGGGTAGGTAGCCTGCGCACGGACAGCTCCCAGCGCGCCGAACATCTGCCAGGGAGAAATAATCCGCAAGCTGACTTGTTGTCCACTAGGTGAGTTTTGCAAAAGTTTGGCTTGCCCACTCGTGAGCACATAAAGATGTTCGGCGGGGTCTCCCTGAAAGAAAAAGAAACTTCCTTCTTCTATGGAACGATCAATGCTATTTTTCAAAATGAGATGCAGGTCATCGTCGGTTGCTTTTTCAAAAACAACCACCTTACGCAAATCCATGGGTGTGTATTTCATTGCGCCATTTTACCCTCTATCCGATGATGTTTGTCATATTGACGAATCTTTAGGCCTCGCTTATATTCTGCCTGCCCCAACCCCCCTGGGGGGGGGTAAGACAGACATCTGAAGCCTTATCCAAGTATAGAGGTAATTATGGAAAACGATAACACGATCCGAAGATTAAAAACTGTCGAAGGACACCTGCGCGGTGTGATCCGCATGGTGGAAGAGGATGCCTACTGCATCGACGTGATCCGCCAGATACAGGCGATTGAAGCGGCCTTGAATAAGGTCAGCTCGCGGATTCTTGGAGACCATTTGAATTCATGCGTCATCACCGCTGTTCAAGGCAATGACAAGAAGGAACGTGAACGCGTGTTGAAGGAAATTACCGAAGTGTTTGAGATGTCTACGAAAGTTTGAATAGTTTGATAGTTGGATAGTTGGTTAGTTAGATAGTCCGGTGGTCGAGTAGGGCTGAGCGATAGCGAAGCCTGTATCGAACCACCTGTGACAAAAATATTTGCAATAAATGGTGGTCTCGATATGCCCTCGTCTGTCGCCTCGGGCTACTCAACCACCGAGCATAAAAATAAAACCATATAACCCAAGGAGAAATAAAACATGACCACAGTTACATATACCGTCCCCGCAATTTCCTGCGGACATTGCACCCACACGATTGAATCAGAAGTTGGCGAATTGCAGGGTGTTCAATCTGTAAAAGCAGATGAAGCCACCAAGAAAGTTGAAATCACCTTCGATGCGCCCGCAAACGAAGCTGTGATCAAAGCCTTGCTGGCTGAGATCAATTATCCCGCCGAAGGCTTGATCACTTTATAACGTTTTGTAGGTCACGCTTCAAGCGTGACTACTTATAGGATTCTAAATGAGCGATACCAAACAATTAACATTACCAATCACAGGCATGACCTGTGCGAACTGTGTCGCGACGGTTGAACGTAATTTAAAGAAACTGGATGGTGTGCAAAGCGCGGTGGTGAATCTCTCCTCCGAGCGAGCCACCGTGGATTTTGACACCGCCAAACTCGGCTTGCCTGAGGTCATCGCGCGAGTCAATCGTGCGGGTTATGGCGTTGCCACCGGCGAAGCGGATTTGATCATCAAGAGATTATCCGACGACAACGATGCGCGTCGCTTGGAAAAAGCGCTTGCCAAGCTTGAAGGTGTGTTGGAAGCGCAAGTGACATTCACTACTGAAAAGGCACGCGTGAAATATGTCCCAACCATCGTCACGCAGGCTGAGTTGCGTCGCGCAGTTTCATCCGCTGGATTTGAAGCCGTGGAACTCGGCGGTGAAGCCGAAGATGCTGAAGCCCAGGCGCGTGAACATGAGATCAACGAACAACGCCGCCTTTTGATCATTGGCATCATATTCACCGTTCCACTATTCCTGCTCTCGATGGGCAAAGATTTTGGCCTGTTACCTGCGTTCTTTTACACTGGCAACTCGATGGAAGGAATGATCGAGGCCCAGCCCTGGTTTGGCTGGCTGATGCTGGCTCTTGCCATCCCAGTTCAGTTTTATGTTGGCTGGCAGTATTATGTGGGTGCATACAAGGCTTTGCGAAACAAATCAGCCAATATGGATGTACTCATTGTGATGGGTTCATCTGCCGCATTCTTCTATTCATTGCCGATCACTTTCGGCTTGTTGATGGGACACGTCTATTATGAAACAGCGGCAGTCATCATCACGTTGATCAAACTTGGAAAATTCCTCGAAGCGCGTGCAAAAGGACGCACCTCGGAAGCGATCAAGAAATTAATGGGATTACGTGCCAAGACCGCCCGCATCATTCGTGACGGAGTGGAGGCTGAAGTCTCGATAGACGATGTTCGAGTCGGGGACATGGTTCTTGTTAAACCTGGCGAGAAGATTCCCGTGGATGGCGTGGTTGTGGATGGCCGCAGCGCCATTGATGAATCCATGTTGACAGGTGAGTCACTACCCGTTGAGAAGAAGCCTGGTGACGCAGTTATTGGCGCGACGCTCAATAAACTGGGCATGTTGAAGTTCGAAGCCACCAAAGTTGGTAAGGAAACCGCGCTCGCACAGATCATCAAATTAGTTGAAGATGCACAGGGAAGCAAAGCACCGATCCAAAAACTTGCTGACCAGGTCTCGGCTGTCTTTGTGCCGATTGTGATCGGGATAGCCGCGCTTACCTTTGCGGGCTGGTATTTCTTTGGGCCTGCTTTGCCAGTCAACGCTGATATTGATAATTTCACGCGCGCGCTCATTTACATGGTCGCTGTGTTGGTAATTGCCTGTCCATGTGCGATGGGGCTTGCTACGCCCACTGCTATTATGGTGGGAACAGGCAAAGGCGCAGAAGTGGGAATCCTTTTCCGTAATAGTGAAGCATTGGAACGTGCAGGGAAAGTTAACATCGTCATATTGGACAAAACCGGCACGATCACAAAAGGTCAGCCTGCGGTAACGGACATAATTACCAATCAACAATTACAAATTACAGATCACGAATTACTTCGCCTCGCCGCCTCGGTTGAGAAGGGAAGCGAACATCCGCTCGGCGAGTCCATTTGGGCAGAGGCAACAACCCGCGGATTAAGTTTAGTGGAACCAACTGGTTTTAAAGCAGAGGCCGGGCATGGCGTGCAGGCTGAGGTCGAGGGAAGAAGCGTGATCGTCGGGAACAAGCGCATGTTCGAGGCGCGTGGAATCCAGTTAGGGAATCTTGAGTCTGAAGTGTCGCGCCTTCAATCCGAGGCCAAAACAGCCATGCTGGTTGCAATTGACAACCAGGCCGCGGGAATTATCGCGGTGGCAGATACGATCAAAGATAGCTCGAAGGATGCGATTGCAGATTTGCACAAGATGGGCTTGAAGGTTGCAATGATCACAGGCGACAACCAAAAAACTGCCGATGCCATTGCAAAACAAGTTGGCGTGGATACCGTGCTCGCCGAAGTTTTACCTGAGGGGAAGGCGAATGAAGTTAAGAAGTTACAGGTTGGCACGTTTGAACGTTCAAACGTTGAAACATTGAAACGTGAAAACGTGGTAGCCATGGTCGGTGACGGTGTAAACGACGCCCCCGCTCTCGCGCAAGCCGATGTCGGCCTCGCGATTGGCACAGGAACGGATGTGGCGATGGCTGCCGCCCCTGTGACCTTGATGAGCGGTGACTTGCGAGGCGTTGCGCGCGCGATCAATCTTTCGCGCAAGACGCTGACAACCATCAAACAAAATTTGTTCTGGGCGTTTATCTATAACGTGATCCTGATCCCCGCTGCCGCACTTGGATATCTAAACCCAATGCTTGCGGCTGGCGCGATGGCATTTAGCAGTGTCTTCGTTGTGACGAATAGTTTGAGATTACGCAGGCACATAATTTAGCATAATACCCGGACATGCCTCCGCCAAAGGATGACAGGCCATAAGCCTCATCCGCGTGAGGCATGTCTGCTCTGTTGAAATAAAACAAAGGAAAACTTAACTTGAAGAAACTCACTGTACTCCTCATTGCCACAATGATCGTATTAACCGCGTGTGCTCCGCAACAAAGCGGACCTGCCAAAGCCGAACTGCCTGTTGGAAAAGCATACGCCGAAGGCAAGGAAATTTATTTCATCCATACTGAAGCCTCGGATGCCGGGGTGGCCGAAAAACTCACCGGTATGATGCAGTCCCCTGTGGTATTTGTACCTTCACTGGCGGATGTGCCTGACGAATCTTTGGCAAATGTTTATGTCTTTACCAATGGTATTATAGGTTCTGGTCCCCTCGGTTTTCAACTCGATGTCTTTGATAACCCTCCCGACACAGTTGGATACACCCCGCTACGCTATTTAAACCACATCACATGGGTAGATGAAACCAAGGCTCGCGAACTCACATCCGCTGCCGAAGTATTGGATGCGGAAGCTGCTGGTGAGCTCACCATTGAACAGCCTGGTGTCGTTATCAATATGCCTTTTGTTGTTTGGGATGGCGGACAGCGATAAAGAAGTATTAAATACATGAAGGGCATTAGAAACACGCCTTTCACGAAAAAATATTTACTGGTATATTCTCCGCGAGGTAATATGTCAAAAAAACAAACCCCAACTGTTGACCCCGTTGTTATCGTCATGCTTGGCATTGTGTTCGTAGCGATTGCAATTGCAATGATCGCTTTTCAACCAAGCACACCGACTCTTACTACAGACTCAGGCACAATGAGCCAGCTTTTTGTGGCCTTCATCACAGGCATCACCACTGGCGGATTAAGCTGCCTGGCAGTACAAGGTGGCTTACTAGCCAGTTCACTGGCTCATCAGATCGAACAGGATTATGTTGCGCATACTGCACACGACAAGCACACTAGAAAAAGCAAAGCAAGTGTGCCCGTTCGCTCTGATTCTATGCTTCCCATTATTCTTTTTTTGGTGGCAAAGATCGTCGCATACACATTACTTGGCGCATTACTTGGCTGGCTTGGTTCATACCTCACGCTCAGCCCAATGACCCGCGCCTTCCTCATGATCGCCATTGGCATCTTCATGATTGGCAACGCCCTGCGAATGTTCAACGTCCACCCGATCTTTCGTTACTTCTCCATTGAGCCGCCAAAATTTATCACACGTTACATTCGCAAAACTGCCAAAGGCACAGATACAGCCACGCCAATTTTTCTCGGCCTGCTCACTGTCTTCATTCCCTGCGGTGTGACTCAGGCCATGATGGCAACCGCCCTCGGCACAGGCAACATCGCCATGGGCGCGGCGCTGATGTTTGCCTTCACACTTGGCACAAGCCCCGTCTTTTTCATCATCGCATATCTGACGACTGAGCTTGGCGCAAAACTTGAAAAATTCTTTATGCGATTTGTTGCCGTAGCCATCCTGATCCTGGGATTTGTGACTCTGGACGGTGGTCTCAATGTGCTGGGTTCCCCCTTCTCGCTTCAAAACCTGACCCGTAACCTGTTTCCGTCCGAGAGCATTTCTTCAGCCCAGGCAGCCTCTCCCCAATATGTGGCTGTAGAAGGTGACCTCATCCTCGAAGTCCAAAACAGCGGATACTTCCCCAGGACTCTCAAAGCTCCCGCAGGCAAAGATGTGATCTTGAACCTCGTCACAGATAAAACTTACTCTTGCGCACGAGACTTTGTCATCCCTGCCCTGGATTTTTACGAATTACTTCCCGATACTGGAACTGTTCAGGTGACGATTCCCGCCCAGCCAAAAGGAAGCACCCTATTCTTCACCTGCTCCATGGGAATGTATACCGGGCAGATCATTTTTGAATAGTAAGCCGTTGGTCGAGTAGCCCGCATGGTTTTGGCGGGCGTACCGAGACCAAAATTAATGAGGAAGTTTCATGATCAAAAAAACATTCAAAGTCCCCGATATGACCTGTTCCAACTGCGCCATGAAACTTGAATCCCTCGAAGATAGTCTTGATGGAGTCAAAGAGATCAACGCCAGTTATCATAGGCTTGAAATGGTCATCGAATATGATGAATCAAAATTATCGGATGAACAGATCGTCGCGGCGGTAAAGAAGAAAGGCTATCAAGCCGTAGCAGCGTAAGCAACGTAGTAAGTAAGACAGGTACACAGGTAGACATAACTGACGAGTCTACTTGTGTACCTGTTTCCATGTATACTTGCGCTATGGCAAAATATTACACTCCCAAGGAAGCGAACGAAGCCCTCACCACCGTCCGCCCGATTCTGCAAGAGATGATGGGGATTGGCGAGAGGATCCGCGCCCATCAGCCAGAGATATGGTCTGTCGTGCAAAAGTCCGCAGGGAATGGCGGGAACCCTGAATTAAGCAGGCTGCTCCCAGACTTTGACAGGCTCGATGCGCTTCTGCATCAGATCAAAGATATGGGGATCGAGATCAAGGATTTGACGGTTGGGTTGATAGACTTCGTCGCTTTGCGCGATGGCAGGGAAGTGTATCTGTGTTGGAAATTTGGCGAGGACAGTATCCAGTTTTGGCACGAGATCGAAGCGGGTTTTCAAGGTCGCCAGTTGATTGATTGGGAGTGAAGCGTTGTCATATCCCTTGAAGTGTTCTATACTAGCGCCTATTCCAAATACTGTTGAGTGAAGATGAACATATCCAAAATTGGACGTTATGAGATCGAAACCGAATTGACGCAGGGCGGCATGGGTGTCATTTTTTTGGCGCGTGACCCTTATATTCAACGCCAGGTTGTCGTCAAAGTTTTGATGTACAGCCGCACCTTGGATGAGGTCTATCGCGAATTCTTCCAGCGTGAAGCGGAAGTGATCGCTGCACTTGAACATCCTGCGATTGTGCCCGTCTATGATTTCGGCTGGCATGGCGAACAGCCTTACATCGTCATGCGTTACATGTCTGGGGGTAGTTTGGATGATCGGCTACAAGAAGCGGAGATCAAACTCACAGAAATGGCGCACATTCTCAAGCGTGTGTCCGAAGCGTTGGATGCCGCTCATGCAAGGAATATTATCCATCGTGATGTGAAGCCATCCAACATCCTGTTTGATTCAACGGGCGAAGCCTTCCTATCAGATTTTGGCATTGCAAAATCCAAACCGATCTCTGACGATGAAGGCGAATGGCTGGTGGGCACACCAGCTTATATGAGTCCTGAACAGGTCAAAGGGAGCCGCGTGGATGGCCGCTCTGATGTCTATGCCTTGGGCGTGGTGTTATATCGTTTGCTCACAGGCCAGCTTCCTTTTTCCAGTGACTCGACCACTGCATTGATCAATGCCCATGTGGATTTGCCCATCCCCGATATTCGGCAGGTTAAGGCCAATATCCCCGCTGTGTGGCAGGAGGTGGTGGGAAAGGCAATGGCAAAAGACCCAAATGAGCGTTATCTCACTGCTGGTGATTTTGCCCGCGATGTGAACGAAGTGGTTTCAGGCAAGTGGTATTTGAGAAAACTGTAAGAACCCAACTCCCATACTCATCAAAGACCTCGTTGCCAAGGGTAACGTGGTCTTTTTCTTTGCGAAAACAAAAAGAATCCAGGTTGCTGCCTCTTCAAGATTCACCGCAGAGTCGCGAAGTACGCAGAGAAAACCTCTTAAGATCTCCGCGCGCTCTGCGTCTCGGCGGTTCAAAACACCCGTTTGATATGGATATACATGTCAGAGGCCTATCCATATCAAACAAAGAGTATGCATTTTTCTTGGCTTTTCCCTTCGGGCCTTTGTGTTTGAGACGGTTGATTTTTCAAGGAGAAAAATGAAAAAAGGAATTTTGTACGGTATCGGCGCGTATGTGTTATGGGGATTCTTTCCCATCTACTGGAAGTTTTTACATGAAGTTCCTGCCCTGCAAGTTATTGGGCATCGTATTGGCTGGTCTTTCATTGTGCTGATCATTTTTATCCTCGCCACCAAACAATGGCAGGATTTTCGCGCGGCGGCATTCAAGCCCAAAACAATTGCTATGTATGCAGTTGCAGGTGTGCTTCTTTCCATCAACTGGCTTATTTATGTATGGGGCGTGAACGCAGGCTTTATAGTCGAGACCAGCCTTGGTTACTTTATCAATCCGCTATTGAGCGTGTTAATGGGCGTCATCTTTTTGCGTGAAAGGCTGCGCCTTACACAATGGTTGCCAGTTATTATCGCGGCCATTGGCGTTGTGTATCTAACCTATGTCTATGGCCGCCTGCCGTGGATCGCGTTATCGCTTGCATTTTCATTTGGCATTTATGGCCTCGTCAAAAAACTTGCGCCGCTGGGTTCGCTTTACGGCCTCACACTTGAAACCGCCATTGTCTTTCCGATTGCGCTGATCTATCTTGCCTTCGTTCAAGTGAATGGCACGGGCGCATTTCTGCACGAAGGCGCACAAGTGGATCTGTTCCTCGCGGGCGCGGGCATCGTCACTACGATTCCATTGCTCATGTTTGCCTCCGCTGCCAAACAAATTCCGCTGAGCATGGTGGGCATTCTTCAATATATCGCGCCCACTTTGCAATTCCTGATCGGCATTTTTATGTACAAGGAGCCCTTCGACCAATCTCACCTCATCGGCTTCGGTATCGTTTGGATTGCGCTCATCGTTTTCTGGGTTGAAAATTTTGTCGCCCATCGCATGCCCGTGGAACCCATCGCAGAACTTGGGGAGGGATAATGAAATTACTGTTCGTCGGTGGCACAGGGCTCATCAGTTCTGCCTGTTCCGATCTGGCTGTGGAACGCGGACACGAACTTTTTCTTTTGAATCGCTCCTCTTCAGCCAAATACCCTGCGCCTAAAAATGCGACTGTTCTACAAGCCGATATCTACGCTGATACATCGCATCTTTCCGAGCTGTTAGCTGGTCATCGTTTCGACGCAGTTGTGGATTTCATCGCATTTACTCCTCAAGACATCGAGCGTGACCTTTCCCTCTTCCGTGATAAGACAGATCAATTCGTATTTATCTCATCCGCTAGTACTTACCAAAAGCCAGTGAAAAATTACCTCATTACCGAAGAGACGCCACTGGAGAACCCATACTGGGAATATTCACGCAATAAGATCGCCTGCGAAGAAAAGTTGATGAATGAATATCGTCAAAACGGATTTCCTATCACAATCATCCGCCCTTCGCATACTTATGGCCCATCGCAAATCCCATTTTGTGTGGGGAGCTGGCTGCATCCGTGGACATTGGTTGACCGTATGAAGCAAGGGAAGCCTGTGATTGTCCCAGGCGATGGTACATCCCTATGGGTTCTGACGTGGAATGCAGACTTTGCCAAAGGCTTGATCGGCCTGCTTGGGAGTAAAAAAGCCATTGGCGAGGCTTTTCAAATTACATCAGATGAAGTTCTCAGTTGGGATCAAATCTATCTCGAAGCATATCAGGCTCTCGGTCAGACACCGAACGTGATTCACATCCCCTCTGATTTTATTGCCAGGTTTGATGAACATGCCCTCGGAAGTTTAATCGGCGATAAATCCAACAGTGTGGTTTTTGACAATAGCAAGATCAAACGCTTTGTGCCTGAATACAACTGTGAAGTCAAATGGGCCGAGGGCATCCGCCGTTCGCTGGCATGGTTCGAGGCGCATCCCGAATTTCAGACGATTGACCATGAAGCCAATGCAAAGTGGGATACGATCATTAACGCGTACGAGAAGGCATGGGTGAATGTATAATGGTTAAAAAATAGTTTGTGAGGTTCGTATGGCTAACAATGCAAAAGGTGTGATTGGAATTTTGACCGGGGGCGGGGATGTGCCGGGGTTGAACCCCGCTATTCGGGCGGTAACGATCCGCGCTTTGAGGGAAGGTTACAAAGTAGTGGGGATTCGCCGCGGTTGGGGCGGGCTGGTGGATATTATCCGTGATAAGAATGTAGACAATAGCAATAATTTTCAAATTCTGACGGAAGAGATCGTTAACCGCGCTGGCCGAACAGGCGGCACCTTCCTGCATACCTCGCGTACAAATCCAGGAAAGGTTAGAAAGGAAGCCGTCCCTGAACATTTGCAGGATAAATATGCTGAAGAGAAAAATGACCTGACCCAGGAAGTGCTGAAGAATCTTGATTTTCTGGGCATAGATTACATGATCCCCATCGGTGGTGACGATACGCTCAGTTATGGAGTTCGGTTATATCAGGAGGGGTTTAAAGTTGTTGCCATTCCAAAGACCATGGATAACGACGTGCCAGGCACAGATTATTGCATTGGCTTTAGCACCTGTGTCACCCGCACCATTTCATTAACCAACAGCCTGCGCACCATTGCTGGCTCACATGAACGCTTTATGGTGCTTGAAGTGTTTGGGCGCTATGCAGGCTTTACCGCCATGTTGCCCACTATGGCGGGGGCTGCAAACCGCTGTGTTATCCCGGAGTATAAATTTAATATTGAGCATCTGACCGAATTGTTGATCAAAGACCGTGATGCCAACCCCAGCCATTATTCTGTATTGCTTATTTCAGAGGGAGCCATGTATGAAGGCGGTGAAATGGTATTTAAAGACCGCTCCACTGATGCGTACGGTCACGCAAAATTGGGAGGCATCGGTGACCTGGTTTCAGAACGCATCAAAGAAATCTCTCCGAAATACAGCAAAGGCAAAATGGTTGATGTGATCAACCAAAAACTTGGTTATATGGTGCGCGGCGGCGACCCGGACGCAATTGACTCAATCGTCCCGATGGCATTTGGTAACCTGGCGCTCGACCTTGTGCTGGGCGGCATCCATGGCAGGCTGGTGGTATTGAAGAATGGCCGTTATGACAATATGCCTTTGGATATTGTGACTTCAACCAAAAAACTTGTGGATGTAAGCCGTTTTTATGATACCAACCGCTATCGTCCAAAATATGAGAATTTTGAGATGAAGCCGCTGTTCATCATGACGAGCGAGTTGTAATTTCAGGCACTTCGAGGGCTTAAAGGGGGCTTTGAGAGTGGATTCCCATCAAAATCATTCAGTGAGCAATTGCGCCAAATAAGATGACAATTATCTTGTTATGGATTGAAGTGAATTGGTTATAATCACGAAAATTATCAAGGAGCGTCAAAATGAATTTTGCAATGTGGAAGAAGGCGTTAAACGTCATCCCCGATGTTTCAAAGGATGAATGGGATCGCCTGGATGTGATCTCCAAGTGGTTGATCTCCACTCGCGCTGCTGTCCTCGTTATGACCTTTATTTCTGCGGCTTTGGCGGGCTTGTTCGCCTGGCGTGACGGGGCATTCAGTTTTGGTCCCTGGCTTGCGCTTGTCTTTGGTCTTATCATGGCACATGCCAGCAATAACATCTTCAACGATTACACCGATTTTGTGCGTGGCGTGGACAAGGACAATTACTATCGCAATATCTACGGGACTCAACCGATTGCCAATGGATTGATGACCAAGCGTCAGCACCTGACATATTTTGCAGTTACAGGGCTGCTTGCTCTCGCGGCAGGCCTGTATCTGATCTTTGTCAACTCCAATGACCCGGTCATTTGGATGCTGCTCGCTTCGGGCGCGTTCTTTGTCCTGTTCTATACCTGGCCTCTCAAATACATTGCTCTTGGCGAAATAGCCGTTTTGTTAGTATGGGGGCCCTTGATGATTGGCGGTGGCTATTATGTGCTGGCCCATCAGTGGAATTGGAATGTCGTCCTTGCCTGTCTCCCCTATGCGCTGGGTGTGACCACAGTCATATTTGGCAAACACATCGATAAGCTTGAGAAGGACAAAGATAAACGAATCCACACCCTGCCAGTTGTGATCGGCGAGAAGGCCTCGCGCTTCACTGTGTTGGCGATGATGGTCATCCCATATTTTTTAACTTTATATTTGATCTCGACCAGATTCTTCACCCCGGTCATGGCGATTATTTTATTTGCCATCCCGAATTTCCTGCGGGTGTATCCTCTATTTTTGAAACCCAAGCCTGAAACCAAACCTGAAGGACAACCTGGCTGGCCGCTTTACTTCGTCGGGTATGCTTTTTTCAATAACCGAAAATTTGGCATGTTGTTCATGATCGGCTTACTGCTGGATATCGTCCTCCGAATACTTCCATTCACACAAAACTTCTGGCGATAAGTTTTTGAATTTTAAACAAACACCGAATAATACCAATTATTCGGTGTTTGTTTTTTTAATGGGGGAGACCATCACATATTGTGAAAATCTTTACAAATAAGATAAATATGGTTATAATTATGGTGATGAATTTCACAAACAAAACCTATAAATGAGGTCACCATGAACGCAATCAAAACTCCACATATTGTCATCATCGGTGCAGGGTTTGCGGGGCTTGAAACCGCCCGCGGACTTGCCAATGCCCCCGTCCGCATCACGCTGATTGACAAAAACAACCATCACCTCTTCCAGCCTCTGTTATATCAAGTTGCCATCGCGGGTTTGCTGCCCTCGCAAATTGCCCAACCTGTGCGCACTCTCTTTCGCAAACAAAAAAACCTCACCTTCCAAATGGGCGAGGTCTCATCTGTTGATTTCGCCGAAAAGTTTATCAAACTCAACGGCTCGGTCATTGCCTATGATTATCTTATCATCTCAGCGGGAGCGCGCACAAATTTCTTCGGGCTGGATGCGCTTGAACAAGGCAGCCTGCAACTGAAAGATATTGATACTGCTGTAAAAACGCGCAACCATTTGCTTTCCATGTTTGAGGGTGCCAGCCGTGAAGCCGATGTAGAAAAACGTAAAGCCATGCTTACTTTTGTGATCGTGGGCGGTGGCCCCACTGGTGTTGAAACAGCGGGCGCACTGAGTGAGCTTATCACGCACGTGATGAAAAAAGATTATCCAAATCTGGATCTCAACGACGCACGTGTTATCTTGTTGGAAGCGGCTCCTAATCTCATCAGCGCTTATCCTGATGAGTTACGCAATGCCACGCTCAAACTTTTACAAAACAAAAAAGTGGATGTCCGTTTGAATACAAAAATGCAGGGATACAACGGCCAGCGTGTGATGCTCGCAAATGGTTCACATATCGAGACTCAAACATTGATCTGGACTGCTGGCGCGAAGGCTGCGGAGATCATAGACTCGTTGGGTGTGGAACAAGCCAGCATGGGACGTGTGCGCGTCACCCCAAGCCTGCAACTGCCTCAGTTTCCTGACGCATTCGTCATCGGTGACGCCGCTTTCCTGCTCGACAAAAACGGCCAGCCTTTACCGATGCTCTCCACGGTTGCCATTCAGGAGGGAAAGGCTACCGCAAAAAATATTCGCAGATTGATCGATGGGAAAGAAGCGCTGCCTTTTGGTTACAAAGACCCCGGTCTGCTCGCCACGGTTGGACGCAATGCCGCTGTTGCCCGCATCTTCGGCATTTCGTTCAGCGGATTCATTGCCTGGGTGATCTGGGTCTTCCTGCATATTTATCGCATCATCGGTTTCCGCAATCGCCTGATCGTGATGTTCAACTGGGCATGGGATTATTTTTTCTATGATAATCAGGTGCGATTGATCACGAAGGAATGAATCAGCGTAGGGAAAGGTCAATGGATGGAAGCAGGCACTCGGTCAGGAATGAAGCGAGTGCCTGCTTTATTAATCCTATGAAAAGTTAAGTGCGGCGCACAATCCACGGTATCGCAATGGACAGGATCAGCATCACAAATGAAATGGGACACATGATACAGGGCAAAAGCCAGAGTTCCCAAAAACTATTTTCTCGTGCTTTCTCTGGGTTGTCCGGGTTATAAAGCAGGGTGGTGACTTCACCGACCTCATGCGTGGGCGGGCTGGAAGAGTTGACGCTTTCATACTCATACTGTTTTCCATCCACTGTGTAGCTAAAGACAGGTGAATACGTTGTGCCGCCTTCTGAAGAATGCGAGGATTCGAGACGAACAACAGTGCCTTCCACCTCGATGCCCTGGCTGAAAAAGATGTAACTTGAATATGTATACCAGACACTGACCACCAATAAGATGACGGCGCTGATCGGAAAAAGCACAAAAGCGCCCCCTAATTTACGAGGGCTTTTGATCTTGCCGCCAGTTGGAAAAGCTTGATCTGCTGATTGCATGTTTCACCTCTAAAGATTAGATTTTTAATGCAGTGCCATCGATTGATCTGGTTCGATCTCACCCCGTTTCCAGGCGCGGATCGCCCAAAAGTTGACCAATAATGCAGTGAAGATCATGGCTGGAATAATGATAATAGGAAACAGCCAGTTTTCAAGTTCATTATCAATTTGCGCGGTGTTGGGGTCTGCCGGGTCATAGCGTACCTGGACTTGATTGCCGATCTTATAATCCGCTGAATCGGAAGCGTTGTTATTTTCAAATGAATATGTCTGGCCATTGGCATTGAATTCAACCACTGGGCTGTACACACAGCATACTCCGTTATCTGTCAGGCTTTCTTCGAGGCGGGTGACGGTGCCCGCGGTGACTTCACCCGCTGTTCGTAATGTCCAGTTGACGCTGGCTGCGTAGGCTCCCCACAGGCAGAAGGCCCCTAAAAATAGATTTGCCAATATGGTTATACAGCCAATATACACACGAGTTGCGCCGCGGCCCACTTTTTCGAGAGCGTTCGCGGCTTTATCAAATGTCTTTTCGTAGTTTTCAACAGCTTTATCCAAATTCTCGTCAAAGTTACTCACAGGTCACCTCTATCGCTTGTCTCATAAATAAGTAAACTTCTTGATGGAAATTGCGAGTAAATATCACAACTCTGGTTTAGTAAATTATGCGACACTATGTCAAATATTTTTCAAGTTTATATATTTTCGTGCCGATATACACTCACCCAATCATCCTATTCAAGGAATGAACTATCCACGGAGCGCGATCTTCACCACCAGCGGATTTGCGATGCGGAAGTAATCCTCCATTTTCATGAAGATGGACTTTTCAAGACTGCCTGCATTGAATGCAACTTCTTCGTTCTCTTTAATGGCTGGGTCTGCGATAAGACCCAGCTGGTCGTTGAAGGAAAATGGCGGGATGGAACCCATGACACAACCTGTGAGCATCTCAGCTTTTTCACGCTGCGCCATGCCTATGCTGTCGGCATTGAAATAGGCTTTGATGGCGTTCAAGTCCACGCGGCAATTGCCTGGGATGTTGGCAAGATAATAGCGATTCTCTTTGCGCGTCATACGCACCTGCACCACCATCGATTTAATGGCCTGTTCTAATTTGTTGCCCCGAATTTTTGTGATGAATTCGGTGCGGCCCTCGGCCTCATGTTCGATGACGCGATAGATGACGTTTTCTTTATCAAGCAGGGTGCGTAGTTGTTCGTGGATATTGTTCATAATGGGTTTATGGAAATCATATGAGATCGATCATTTCCTCGCCGCGTTTCCAGGCACGCCAACCCCAGATATTGACAATGA
The DNA here is from genome assembly GCF_057083605.1 of Candidatus Villigracilis sp. Taxonomy (NCBI): domain Bacteria; kingdom Bacillati; phylum Chloroflexota; class Anaerolineae; order Anaerolineales; family Candidatus Villigracilaceae; genus Candidatus Villigracilis; species Candidatus Villigracilis sp. The sequence goes on from NZ_JBXMTI010000033.1 coordinate 70,329, forward strand.
TCAGGGCCACGATCAAACCTGCCACTGAACAGGAAGGGAATAGCCAAAGCGGAAAAGTTTCATCGTCGATTTGAGCCAGATTTGGGTTGGTGCGATCATAGCGGACAAGAACAGTCTCTCCGATCTCATACTTGGGAGGGCTGGATGCTGTATCATCTTCGAAGGAATATGTCTGCCCGTTCACTTCAAATTCAACCACAGCCGAGTAGGTACCACTGTCAAAATGATCGAGCGCGACCACACTGCCTTCGACGGTCTCACCATTGGCCTCCACACGATAGCTGACGAAACTGGCATATAGTCCCCAGCACAAAAAACCCAGGACGAACAGATTGATCAACAACCATCCGCATCCCCGATAGACTTTGTCGAACGTATTTGCAGCTTTTTCAACTTTATTTGGATTTTTGACTGACATTGCGCACCACTAAAATTATGTTCAGTACTTTTCGGGAGTTTAGCTCCGAAGGGCCATTTAGAAATCACTGAAATTCTTTTTATCTTCCTGAGACAATCCTAGTGGAAGGTTTGCGGCATGATGTCCATACTTTGCTGCTTGATCGTTATATAGGGATTTTATCAACTGGATTTTAATTAAGAGATTGAAAAAGGAAAGTCACCTAAAAGTAGGGGCGATTTTATATTTTCCTCTTGTGATTTCTGAACGTATGTGCTATATTGCGATCATTAGTTTGGGAAATAGATGGAGAAATCATGAGCGAATTTAGAATAGATGAAAAAGGAGTTCCGCAACTTTCAAGCAGTGATATTGAGAAGAAAGTTGAAGAGGTTATAGAATTCTTTGCACCAAATACCCTTCACGCTCCTGGTGAAACACCACTGTTACAATTTGTAAATGAAACTGCAACCCGTTATGATTTCAGTTACGATTTGTCTCAGAATTTGGGGAATAATGCTCATGGACACAAGATCCTTGGTAAATTTCTTTTTAAACCGAGAAAAATATTAGTAGATCAGTCACTTAAGAATGATCCTCGTCAAAAGTTTGTCTTAGGGCACGAGTTTGGACATTTGGTGTTGCACAGAAACCTGCTAATAAAAAGAGAAAATTATTCTAATGTTGATATTTCAGATACAGAACATGATTTAGTGACGGGTAAAAGAATATTATTAACACCGCGTGATTGGCTTGAGTGGCAAGCTAATAGATTTGCAAACGCATTAATACTACCTCGTGCAACATTTATTAAAGCGTTAATTGAGATACAGGAATCTCTTGAGATTCATAGAAATTTAGGGCGGATTTACCTTGATGAGCAACGGTACAGTTTTAGAGATTTTATAAAAACTGTTGAAGGTTTACAAGAAGTATATAAAGTAACAAGGGCAAATGTTGAGATACGCTTAAGCGATCTTGGGTTAGTAATTGATGTGAGGGGTAAAAACACAAAGCATATTTCTGAGTTATTTTTGGAAGAATAACATGAAACTCTCAATTCAAGTCACAGAAGGCTTTGTGATTGATGCAGGCAACTTAGTAGAAAAGAAAGATGAGTATATTGTTATTCCCCCAGAAGAAACTATGTTTGACCAAGTTTGGACGTGGCTGGAGAAACATCCGCAAAAGTCATATGATGTTAATGGGTCGATTCTCGGTATTGGAACCACTGCCCTTTGTTACCGGTGGGGAAGCTATTTATCTGTGCTGGTCGATGAAAACAAGCCCATTTCTCCGAATGCGAAAGCCAAACTGAACGCCGTGAGCATGATTAGCCAACATGAAATGATGAGAATTAACATTGAGGTTTCCCATAATCTGGCAAGGCTATTTGAAAAAATGCATAAGAACTATGATGAAGCATTTGATTTTATTCAACGTGCTTATGATTGGTTACCTATGCCTCAGAAGAGAGTAAAGTCAAATTGGGAAACAGTTGTTTGGATTTATAAGGTTTTGGAAGTTTACAAGAAAGATACTCGAGATTTTTCTGATGCGCGATTTCGAAAAGCGACTCAAAAGCCTTATCGATCACTTGCTAATACAATGACGGTGCTGGCATATCGAAATGGCCCTATAGAAAATATTCATGCAGGTAAAGATGCATCATATAATCTCTTTCAAAGGAGAATGACCATAAATCAAAGTAGGGAGGTTATTCGCCATACTTCAGAACATATGAGCGCAATTATGAGCGCGAGGCCAGTTTGGCAAGAAGGCTTGTTCTCGGAAAAATTTCCGAAGCTTATGGAAGGATTGCCATATGTAATGTTTTATCCACTAGACTGGTCTCTGTCAAAATCAAGCTCAAAGATTATTCTAAAGAAAGAATGGTGTAAGTGAACCAGAATGAAAATTTATGAAATCGAAACATCAATCCCCACCACCAGCGCATCCCTTGCCCATTCGCTAAGTTTCTGTCCCTCTTTCCAGTCTTGATATTTGGCGGCTAACATGGGGCGGGCGGTTGATTCTTCCTCGATATTCTTAACGATGCGTGCTGTGCCTGGGAAAATATACTTCCCGATACGAATTGTTACCTCTGGATTCGCACGCAGATTCTTGACCCAATCCGACTCTTCATCGCCGCCGGAGAGTAGGTAAAGTGTGCTCCCATGCAACCCAAACCAAATCTCGATCTCATGAGGTTTGCCCGTTTTACGTCCCTTGGTGGTGAGGTAGCAATATTCTTCTTTTGAAAGTTGAGAGAGAAGTTCTAAAAGATTGTTGTTTTCGTTTTTCATAAGATCACTAATGTGTCACCCTGAGCGCTAGCGAAAGGTCTCTTCCCCAACAATACGAGACTCTTCGGTCGCGAAGTACGCTCCCTCAGAGCGACACCAATTGACACAATTTAATAATCATACTGACTAATATCCAATACTTCATTGGAAAGAAAATAGGTCTGTGCGGGCAGGAGCAGGTGTTTGCGCTTCCAGGTGGCATAGACGGTTGTACATTGTGAACGCGGCAGGCGTTTGATGCGGGACGAGTCATATAGCATAATGGAGCGGCTGGTGATGCTTTCGATCACTGTCCAATGGTCGTGATAGCCCTGCAGGCCCAAGATAATGGCGCGCCCGGGAGTCCCATCCAAAAAGTTTTGCATCGATTTCCAGAAGACTGTGAGGTCAGGGTTTTGCACGCCGCGCCAGGGGATGCGCACATGCGAGATGCGCTTCTTGCCCACTACCTTGTTCAAGATCACCAGCATTTCGGTGTGGATAATTCCGCCGATCAGGAATTTGGTCAGGATCCTGCGGCGGGAGAGGTAATGGACCAGATCATCGAATAGTTGCTGCGTCTCATCGTCGGATGATCGATTGATAAATCGCTCCGCATTGATAATGCTGTATAAACCGCAAAGCGAATCCAGGCCGCCTTGTTGGAATGGAGGGTATATGGATGTGGTTGGGTAATAACTAGCCATTTGTACTTCTCACTTGATAATTTTTCCGTCCAAAAAATTTCCGAAAGTGATCAATTTGATGTCACTTCTGTGATGGCAGGCTGTGTGATTATTTAGCAAAGGTTTTCTTCAAAGAATTTGCCCCCGTAATTCGAGATGTTGCAGGCTCAGTCGTTCAGTCTGCAACATCTCTTGTTTACTTACACTTCAAGAAATTAATCGCTATTCATCTGGCGGTGCAAGGCTCTCAGGTTACGACGATGCAGGGTCTCTGCCAGGCCTCCCAGATACACACGGCTTTTGCCGCATTCCTCAATGGTGATGGCCTCCAGGTATTCGTCCACATTCTTGCGTTTGCCCGCCGATTTTACCGCTTTTTTGATGCTATTCAAGTAATTGGTATTTTCCTTTACGGCTGCATCTATTTCACCGCGCAGAATAATATCGCCGTGGCCCTGGATGATGTTTTCCAGCCCCATGCGCCCGATCCGCTTGATGGATGCAAGCATATCGTCCACATCCCCATCCACAATGTAGGGCAGTGCCATGAAGGCGTCGCCTGCGAAGAGAACGCGATCCTCTTCTACCAGGACTGAAATCCCATCGTCGCTGTGACCAAAGGATTGGGAGAGGATGAGATTCTTCTTCCCGACGCGCATGGCCAATTCACCGGAAGCAAATGTCAGGTGAGGTGGAACGATTTTTACCTGTCGCAGGTTAGGGTTTTGCTTGCGGGCTCCTTCCAGTGAAGGTGTGCCCTGTTCAATCAAATATTCACGGCATTTGGCATGGCCGATCACCGTTGCGCCTGGAAAAAAACAATTGCCCCAGGTGTGGTCTGCATGATAATGAGTATTGATGACGTAGCGCACCTGAACCCCTAATTCATGCTCAATGAACTCCCGCATTCCGAGGGTCTCTTCCGGCAGGGCCAGAGTATCAATCACAACTGCCCATTGCGGGCCTACAATGACACCGGCTGTTACCTGGGCATATACTTCACTTTGGAACCAAAACACGTTCTCCGATACTCGCTCACGGTGCATGTAATCCGACCTTATGATATGAATTTGATTACATTGTTAATAGCACATTCCCGCTTAAATTTCAAGTTGACTAGACAAATTAGAATTAAAAAGAACTCGGAGGCCTTTAAGGCCTCCGAGTTCTTCCAAATGTCACCCTGAGAGAGTATCTGAAAACTCAATTTTAGATACGGGTTTGTAGGGACACAGCGAAACGCTTAATGATCAAAATTATGAATCGACTCGCTGTGTCCCTACTTTTCGGACACTTACTGAGCGGTGCGAAGGGTCTCTGAGATAATTGTAGTGATGCTTCGCCAAACTCGACGTTTGAGGCTCGCGGCTCAGGATGATATGACTAAGTCTAAATATGTATCGGGCTTCCGTCCGCCCCATGCGCTGCTTCCATAATTGCTTCTGAAAGCGTTGGGTGTGCATGGACGTTGCGTGCGATCTCATGCGGCGTGAGTTCCATCATGCGTGCAAGCGTGAGCTCGGGCAGTAACTCGGTCACTTCGGGGCCGATCATATGCGCGCCCAGGATCTCGCCATATTTTGCATCCACCACGATCTTTACAAAGCCCGCATAATCACCAAGCCCAAGCGCCTTGCCGTTCGGCTGGAAGGGGAAGCGCCCGATCTTGATCTCATGACCGCGTTCCTTCGCCTGCGCTTCGGTGAGCCCAAACGACGCCACCTGCGGATATGAGTACGTAGCGCGCGGCATCATTTCATAATCGAGAGTTATCGTTTCATGTCCACCAATGTGCTCGGCGGCGACAATGCCCATCGTCGAGCCGACATGCGCGAGCATGAGTTTGCCCGTCACATCACCCACCGCCCAAATGCCAGGCACATTCGTCTGCATCTTTTCATTGACTTCGACAAAACCGCGTTCGTTGATCTTCACACCAACTTCTTCAAGGCCAAGTCCTTTGGAATTGGGACGGAAACCGATCGCGACCAAGGCCTGGCCTGCTTCCAGTACCGTTTCCTTTCCCTCCGCTGACACTTTTACCTTAACACCCATCTTGGTGGCTTCAACAGATTCAACTTTATGACCCACCAGAATGTTGATCTTGCGCTTCTTGAATTCCTTATCGAGTTCTTTGGAAACTTCTTCATCTTCAAGCGGAACAATGCGCGGTAGCATTTCGACGATGGTCACATCCACGCCATAGGCGCCCCAGATGGTGGAGAATTCCACGCCGATTGCACCAGAGCCGATCACCACTACAGACTTGGGTAATTTTTCCTGTAATATGGCTTCCCAATAGGTAACAACTTTTTCACCGTCCACTTTCCACGCCGGTGGGACCATCGCGCTTGCACCGGTAGCAACAATAATGTTCTTTGCCTTGAGTTCAGTAGCTTTGCCATCTTTATCGGTAACGTTGATTGTGTCTTTGGCTTTGAACTTCGCTTCGCCCATAAAGACTGCGATGTTGTTCTTCTTCATTAAGAAGCCAACGCCTTTAGTCAGGCGATCTGAATTCTGGCGCGAGCGTTTGACCGCCACACTGTAATCCAGTTTCAGGTTATCGAATGTGAAGCCGAAATCTTTGCCGCGTTCGCGCAAGGTATGTGCTACTTCTGCATTCTTGAGCAATGACTTGGAGGGGATACAGCCGATATTCAAACACACGCCGCCCATCCATTGCTTGTCCACGATTGCCACTTTCTGTTTCAATTGCGCGGCACGGATCGCGGCCACATATCCTGCGGGCCCCGCACCGATCACAACGACATCAAAATTTTCTGCCATGGGAATACTCTCCTAAAATAAAAAATGTTAAGGGCATTATACCCCTAACGTTTTTCAGGATGCCTATCTAGGTCACGCTTGCAGCATGACGGTAATAATCACGTTATAAACGTGACCTACGAGGATCACAATGCTGAATTCAGAAGCGCAGCAATATTACTTCAAACACTGAGCGCTCCAAATTATGTATGGCCCAAAAATTCCCAATCTGGCACAAGATGGCATAGACTCAAGCTGGGTTGAAAGCTCCCGCTCTTTCCTGCCTGTAATTAACACATCATCATCTGAAATATTTAAATTCAATCCTCTTAAACAGTCCACGCTCTGTGCATCCCTGCAAGCGCTAATGGACATTTGCAAAGCACGCTGCTCGTAATATGTGCCCAGCCATTCGCTGCCCCACTTGGACGCAAATGGTTCACGCTTGAGAAGATAGGGAAACCATTCAGCTTCTGCCTGCCCCGTTACAAAAAGATATTTTGCATCAGCAGGGGTATTTTCCCGCACATATTCAGCCAGCTCAAACATACTGTTGTTCAAAGTAGGTGCCATGGAGCGAATTTCTCGAAAGCCTGAATACCCAGTTTGAACCAGCATGAGCATCAGGAGGAGATAGAGAATCCATTGTACAGATGCTCGCCCCGCAAGCCATTTTTCGATCATGAGGCTGAAGTATCCCAACATAAGCGCAACAAACAAGATAATGAACCGATCACCCTCGCCTGTAAGGAACACCAATGAGAGAAGAAAAGCTACGGGAATTGAGTATTGACGAAGCGCAAACATATAGATGAGACCGATCCCAGCGGCGACATAGACCAACAAAGGAAGATTCAAGTAGATTATTTTGAGAACAATTGACTGGAGAAGTAACGCGGGTTTCAGAATGACATCCAGAAAAGCATTATTGTCATGGCTGGTGAAGGCATTCGCAAATATATCTGCACCGTAGCGAACAAACATCAGGCCAAGCCATGGAGTCGTGGTGGCAATCGCAGCTACGGCTGCGGCAAGAAGCGTTTTCCACTGAGAACGGTTTAGCTGGAACAACGTCCAGCTTGCAATCCAAATGGAAAAGAATAAGGCGTAAAACAAGTGGGTTAGCGCAACCAACCCCCATAAAACACCTGTCAGTGCCCCCCAATAAACATTCTTTTCCTGGAGCGCCTTGTACAGCGCAAAAAATCCGCAGAGCATGAAGAAGAATGCTGGAGCACGTACAATCCCAGCAGACCAGGTATGCATGATATAAAGCGTGGGCGAAGCAGCCGAGAAGGCCACTACAACGCCCGCTGCAATGTTGGATTTCGTCAGGGATTTTGAAAAAAGATAAAGTGGAATAAGTGCCAGCGTGCTAAATAGAGGAGGAACAAACCTCAGATAAGTGATATACGATACGTCAAGCTTGAGGAAAACCGCCATGACATAAAAAGCCAGCGGAGGATAGGCAAAGGGGATTTCACCGGGGCCATAGAACGGGACGGTATTCGGCAGCCAAAAATTATGATCGGCTACCCCTTCGGCCATTAATGTATATAAACCTCCATATCCCAGGGGAAGCGAGAATCGAAAAGCGTTATAAAACAAAAAGAAAGAACTAAAAGAAAATACAACCGCGAGCCAAATTCCCTCAAAAAGTCTTGCCCATTTTTCATCAAATACTTTCGCTGTTTGTAACAACTTCACTTTGTATGACTCCCAATTTAAAAAATAAGATTCGATAAATATGGCAATAACAGCACAGCAGGAAACATAAATTTAGAAGATGAACTTGCGCCGCCCATTGTACTATTAAAGAAACTTCCTCCATCATCAGGAGGAAATTAGGATTTCATAAATATTGCATGGCTCCCCGCGCCGTCCTCGGCGCGGAGAGCCTGTGTTTGGGTTTACAGATTTTTCTTCAAGAACTCAAACGTCCGATCCCATGCCAACTGCGCGGCAGCGGAATCGTATTCGGGGCGGTCAGACTCAACAAACCAATGAGCAACATTCGGGTAGATATGAAGCGTCATGTTCACGCTTGCGGCTTTCATATTTGCTTCCATCTCGCGGACGAAATCAATCGATTCCCATTCATCCACTTCACAGAAATGGCCGAGTATCTTCGACTTGACCTTGGAAAAATCTGCCTCTCCTGCGCCATAGAATAAAACGGTTGCGGCAATGTTACCGGGGTCATGCGCCGCAACAATAAGTGACCATGCGGCACCCATTGAAAAGCCTATTACACCGATCTTATTCTTTGTGAGCGCCAGCAGATGATCCTTCGCTGCCATCACCGTATCGCCTGTAAATTGGTCATCACTTTTTTCCATCAATGACTTGGCTTCATCAATAGTCTTTGCGATCTGTCCATTACGAAGATCGGGCGCGAGTGCAACGAAACCCTGTTCAGCAAGGCGGTCGCATACCTGTTTGAAGAACGGCTTCAACCCCCACCAGGCATGTAAAACCAAAATGCCTGGTCCACCATTCACTGGCGACGCTAGATATGCGTTGACCTTTTTATCGTTCACGTTCAATTGGATTTCAGATTTTTGGATTGACATGACACTCTCCTTGGTTGAGTTCATTTTACTAAAACAAATGTTCTAAATCAAGAGGCAAAATAAAAAGGCGACTTTCATCGCCTTGGGATTCACAACCAGCGCCTCACCCTTGACCTGTATCCTGCGTACTGCTCTTTGAATTTTTTCTCCAGATAGGCCTCTTCCTGCTCGATCACCAGCCGATTCATGGTGCTGACGAAAAACGGCGCGATCACAATTCCTGTGTATAAGCCTGAATTCAACGGCAGGCCGATCACCATCAATAAGAATCCCAAATAAATCGGGTTGCGCGTATAACGATAAATACCATTTGTCACCAAACTGCTGACCGAGCCATGCGGATCAAGAGTTGTGCGTGCCTTCCGAAACTCAATAAACGCGCCCACCCCCAGCAGAAATCCGATGAAGGTCAGCGCGAGGCCGATGTTGCGTAACGCCGCGGGGACAACAAAGGGCAAGCGCACAAAATAACCAAGCAAATATGCGATAGCAATGTAGAACAAAGCCACAATCGGTGGATGAACATTCTTATTGGTATTCGGATGGTCCAATTGTTTTTCAGCCATAATTATTCCTCAATTTCATCTATAAATTATTTACCGAAATTGTTTGAGGGGATATTGTACTATGCAAGCGCTTCGGGATCATTTGCAAAGAATCGACGGGAAGGGTAAAATGATTTCATTGAAAAGTATTTTTCAATGAGGAGGGAAAACAATGATCCTCCCAATAAACCAGAGAGTAAAGAAGGTTGAGAACTTGTCAACAAATATTCAAAAGAATATTACTCTGCTTTTAGCAGATGATCATCCGCTCGCGCGAGCTGGCATTCGCAAACTACTTGATAGTGCCGATGACCTGAAGATTATTGGCGAGGCGGAGAATGGCTTTCAAGTGCAGGAACTAGTAGCCGAACTTCGCCCAAATGTTTTGTTACTTGATTTGAAGATGCCAGGTCCGCGCCCTGCCCAACTCGAAAAATGGGTTCGCGAAAATTATCCAGAGACCGTTACGTTGGTTTTGACTTCGCATGACCGCGATATTTATCTGGCAAGTATGATGGCTGCGGGAGTATCTGGTTACATGCGTAAAGATGTAACTTCGGAAAGGCTGATTGACGTAATCAGGCGTGCCGCACAGGGGGAGGTACTTTTTGATAATACACAACGAACTAGAGCAAATCAATGGCGAGAAGATGTAGACAGAAAAATAAAGCAGTTGACGGATCGAGAACAAGAAGTACTCAAATTGCTGGGTAAAGGGATGGATAGTAAGTCTATTGCAGCTGCCATGGGAATCAGCCCTAAAACAATAAGCTTTCATATAACAAACTTGTTAATGAAATTACAGTTGAAATCCCGCCAGGAAGCCACGATCTGGGCATTAAAATATTTGTCTGACAATCTTGAATAATTCCCAGGTTAAAGACTAGCAATTTTCCCAGTGCCGAATTAAGGAAATGAACATATTATTCTTCTAGTATTAAAATCCAAATACAAGGAGAATAATAGCATGAAAAATTATACCAAGATGGCCATCATACTGGTCATAGTCGCTGCCCTATTACTGCCTTTTAACTCAGCGATTGCTGCCCCTGCTTTGTTATGCTCGGGGAGTGGTTGTAACTATGTGGACCCAAACACTTCGGGGTGCGCAACTTCTTCTGGAGTATATACAGCAGTATCCAAATGGGCTTCTGCGGCATCAGGGACTGTTCGCATGGATCTAAGATATGCACCAGCCTGTATTTCAAACTGGACACGCGTCACCAACGAGTCGCCGAGCGCCGTTCGAAAACTTCGGGCAGAATTATATCAATCCAATCAAACTACATTGATAACATCCTACAATAGTAGCATATATGTTTATATATGGACTGCAATGTATGATGGCTCACTTGTTCGTTGTGGGCGAGGTAAGCAGGGTCCAGTTGGAGGCTCATATGATGCCACAACAGCCTTTGGGTGCGCTTAAGTGTTCAAATAACACATATCAATTTTGAGGAAAGAGGAATAAATGAAATCTCAAATAATTAATAAGCTGTCAACAATCATTGCAGGGGTAGCACTGTTCATAGCGTTAGCTCTGGTTACAGCTACTATCGTTGTTGCTAATCGTGATATAACAAAACAAGATCCAATTAACCGAGTTTCAAGGAGTGGAGTAACTGTTTCTCTAATTTCTTTAACTAACCATTCCGCAAGAACAGAATCCTCAATGTGTATTGATCTACCAGATAACGGAGACTGGTTTCCGTATGCTTATTTAGTGGTTGGTGAAAAACGAGTAGCAGTAGATGTAATTGAATTGGTCAATGCTAAAAACCCTGACACTTATAAAAGTAAATATCGCTGTTATAAATTTGGCTTTCCTGTGGCGATTTCACACGCTGACGGGCAGATTAAAGTTGTGGTGGAAAATATTCACACAAGTATGCCTGAGTTTCTTAATGAAGACATGTGTTCTGCGGCACAACAAGAGTTGCAGGTAGAAAATCCTGATTTTGTATTTTCGTGCAATATTGGATCGCAGGGTGTTGGTTTCTCAATTTCCAATAAACCGACTGATATGACAGATGAACAAGCAAATCAGTTAATTGTCGATGCATTAACAGATATGGTTGAAGGTCCTTGGGAGCTAACTTATTCTGTCCCCTAGTAAATAATAATTGTCTTTCTTATGTTTCCTGCTATGTGAACGAAGTTCACATAGCAGGAAATGTTATTAAGCAATGTTTTCTTTTTCTTGCGCTTACAAGGTGTTTTATGCTAAAGAAAATTCCTGTAATTGTTTTAATCTCAATAGCTTTATATGCCTGTTCGAATTGGAACCAACAAGAGGGCGACGATCATCCTGTGGTGACTTTAATCCCACACATTTCAACTGAAGCACCGATTAATCAAGTTGTGGAAGCAACACAACTTTTCGACAATCTAATAGTGACAGAGTCAAGGAATGGCATAACAGTTGCAATTACTTGGTCATATATTGACTCGTATAGATTGGCATTTGAGGTTCGTATCAATGGAATAGACGCGCCAGTAGAATATTCATTGCCTTGCCCTATTCGAGAGGTGATAATCATTGACGATCAAGGCTATGTTTATGATAATTATGTGAATGATACTGGCGATACGCAAAAACTGTCCCTGTTTTGCATTCATAATAAAGACACCAATTCTTTTGTTGCTACTTATAACTTTTATCATCAACGCCCAGACTTGCAACAAGCAAATGTGTCTATAGCTGTTTCAGATCGGAAGAGCACATGTCTGA